>DASUMO010000379.1:0-4214 GCA_036277695.1 Chitinophagaceae bacterium | reverse complement strand
TCGTTAATAACCGATGTTCAATCACCAGTCCATCATCCACGAAGGCCAGGGCCGTATCTACAATTTCATCCTGGTGAGCCGAACGCAATGCGCTCATGAAGGCTCCTCTTTCACCCGGGGCAATATTGCTGCTGTCATAGTCATATGTGAAATCAATATTGGTGATAACATCACCGTATTCAAAACTGGCCTCAACCGGTGTAATAATGAGAGGCATGGGTTGTATGGTCAATACGCCTTCCCCGCCTGTAGAGTCATAGTCAAATAATTCTAGCTTGGCCAGATCGTCAATATTGTTAGGATCAAATTCTCTCCAGCGTGGTGTAACGAGGTATGAGTTCACATTGCTGGTACTGGTAGCCAGGGTTTCAAACCAAATAGAATCAAGTCCCAGGTCTTCCAATGTATAAATCGTATTTTCAACAGGCACGCCATCCACCGTAACATTTACACTGAACGCTGGCAGAGCCTCCCCGTATTTTTTGGTGGTATCACGAACTTCCACATAGACATTCTTTTTGATCTGACTGAAGAAATAAATACTATTGGAAAGACCTCCATCGCAAAAGACGGTACCTTCTGTACAGGGGGTAAAGGCAGTTATATCGGGATTTCCGTCAAAAGTTGGAACTTCTGCGGTAACCGTGCTGTCATTTATAAAAGTAGTTTCTAATGAATCACCTCTTAGAAGAATGGTTGTGCTCTCACTCAAATAATTACCATGCACGGTTACTGTAAAGGGCGCTTCGCCCGGTATAATACCTGATGCAGTATCCATTCTTATCAGGAAAGGTGTTGCAGCTGCAAAAGTTTGTACAGCTAAATCAGCGCGGAGGAATCCGAAACCGGTTTGATAATCAAATCCCGGTGTATTCATATCCCTGGCTGTTGAGGTCATTAAAGATCGAAGCTCTACAGGTCCAAGCGTATCATCATAATATCTTTTCTTGGCCTGGATCAGTAAAGCTCCCAGGGCAGCTGCATGCGGAGCGGCAGCAGATGTACCAAAGAAACTATAAGTACCTGGTGAAGGTGAGCCTGAACTAAAATTAACCGTAGTTACCACACCATCCGGTCCTACAACATCGGGTTTGGGTCGGGCATCCACTTCACCAGCCACACGGGTACCTCCATGTGAAGAATATGGCTGTGCGACACCTGTATTATTATGTTGAGCGGCACCTAGTGTAATAACCCCGGTTGCATTAGCCTGTCCAACAACAGTAGATGAGCCGCTGGGGTATTCCAGCACTTTGAATCCTCCTCTGAATACCACAAACTTAAACCGGACATTTTTGTTCGGCCCCGCAGCATGGACGATCATGATATTGGCTGTGGTATTCGTGGTAACCGTGTAAGGAATGACTTCGATGGGGTCATTACCAATATTATTCCTGTTGAAACCGAAAAGCATGGTCCCGGTATTATCAACAATATAAATATCCAGGTCGTTCTGAGCCCCAAGAGGATCTCCCAGTGAGTAAAAACCATCTTCCCATTGAAGTACGAGGGTATAAACGCCGGCGCGCATGGAATCGAGTTGGTAAATATCACCCGGAGCAAACTGGTGTGCGTGACCGGTAAATCCAAAAGGTGCTGCAGTCGTATCGAAGTTGGCGGTATATGATCTATTGGAAAAATTACCAGCAGCAGCAAAATAGGCCACACTATCTTCTGCCACTTCGTTGGCTGCCTGGGCAATCACCCCGTCAGTAAGGAATGGTTCGGTAATATAGGTAACATCATCAGTAATAACCCTGCATCCTATATCCCTTAATTGCCGGATGCCATTCGCCATATCTCCGGCACTAAGGAAGGCTGTGCGGAATGCCAGTTTTGCTTTAGGAGCTAAATCATGAATGATCTGGAGCATGGCTCTTCCCTCATCCAATCGCTGCCCATAAGGATATTCAAGTACCACTTCAACCGGTGTGGTATTATCCGGGTTGGCGGGCCCTGGTAAATCCCTGTTACCGATATCGGTACTGGCAGGATCACCCGGGCCTGTATTATAACTATCAGATAATACGCCGATCTTGACACTATCACCATTCAGGCCATATCCTAATCTCAAGAAATCTGCCCGGATAGCTGTATCACCCTGGGTAGTGGCCAGGCCGAGTTGAGCCGGTGGGAATAATGGACGCACATAGTCAATGAGCAAGGGCAGGAAATTCAACTTGTTGAGATTTGCAATGGGGTACTTACCTGTAATGATCAGGCTATTGGGCACATTGGGTATTGTATCGGTCATGCCATAGCTGGGCAGGAATAAGGTATCCACTAACTCGGCCCTTTTGCCGGCCAAGGCTGTTACCTCGATCCATACTTTATTGCCATCAACGATAAATACGGTCAAAGCCGGATCCAGTACATTCCCAAAATTCTCATAAAGGGAGGTCAGTTCAGAACCAATCGGGTCTTCTACTTTGCCGCCGGGAGGTGAGGGATAAAATGGTAACACACATTGTTCAAAACCCACCCTGGCCGTATCAGTATCTGAACAACCGGCAGCTGAAACAGTTAATATAAATCTGCCTTTTCTCGAAATAACAGGATTCGCAGTATTGGCACCGGATTGAATTATACCTCCGTTTTCCGCTACCCAACTGAATTCTGCTCCGGGTGTGGTCGAACTACCTTCTAACTGGACGGTTTCTACTGTACAGGAAAGCATTTTGTCGGGTCCTGCATTTGCATTGGGCGGCGTATTGCAATCAAGGAAAGGAGCATGGGTTAGTGTAACGCCACTTTGCATCACCACTTTTGTTGCACTATATAATGCACCGGTAAAACTACTTTGCCCGGTACCTGATCCAATATTAATACCAGCATTGGGGGCCCATACCGTACCCACCCATTTGGACCCACCCCCGCTGGAGCCATTCGCGATTACAAAAGAATAACCCGGTATAGAAGTGGTGCTCCCATCCCCATGGACCTCTGTAAATATCCTTGAAGCACTGCCTGAACCCGAAATACTGGCATTCAGTTTTCCGAAATCTGCATCTCCATAAATCTTAATGATAATTCGCCCGGTTGTATTGTTGCCAAAACTGAAAACAAGTTTATTGGAATTACCGCTAAAATGAAAAGACCTGAACGTATAGGTCCCGGGGCCATTCAGGGTTAGTGTTTTATTACCCCCAAAAGTGACATCTCCGTAAACACCGGGTTCAATAGAAGTATTATTGGGACTTCCGGTGAAATTTGTTGCGCCTGCCGGAGGTTCGGGAATTGAACTGATTGGCAATAAAGAAGGGAGTGTTGCCGTATCGGGACTGCCATGTATTACGTCGCCACCGGGAGCTGGACCAGTATAAGTTGCGCCCGTAGGTATTGTAACGGTACCCGATACAGTACCGCCTCCAATGTTCACATTGCCATAAGCATCTATATTACCACTGATATTGGTACTCGAACCTATGTCGACGACTGTAGACGGAAAGGAAAAGCCTACTCCGCCCGCACTGATATCTCCGCCAATTACATTACTGTTGGTGATGATCAGATTTCCCCTGGAATGTAAATTCGTGTTCAGCGTAGCATTACCTGTAGTTTGAATGAGGGTATGGCTACCTACTGAACCACCCTGTAGGGTAATGGATGATCCAATTTGAACGCCGTAACCACCCGGGGGGGCAGCTAAATCGGGACGTCCCGAACCGGCAAATATCACATAGTTGAAAATACCAGACTGAGCATGCAGGGTAACGGTCAGCAATGAAAATGCTGCTAAAAATAAGGGTCCCCTCGCCTGCCTGATGAAAGATGAAAGCTTTCTCATAACAAGTTCGATTTAAAATAACAATAATGGTGGATAGATCCTCAACGTTTCAAGACTGGTACAGAAAGCTACATCTGAGATTCACCCGAGAATAAAGAATCAGTTAACCAAACAGGTCTTTCACTTGTTAGAAACTAAGTAGTCGTTGCATGGGGCGGTTGTATAAGGAGGGTTTCAAGGGAACGGATGCAAATGCTAGTGGTGGTAATTAGCTGATTAAGGTACGGTTTTTTATTTTAAACAAAAAAACTTTTATCAATTAAAGTGATCTGGGTCAAAGATTTGTGAAATCTTACCCAGTCTCTTAATCCCCGCAAAAATAGCAGTTATTTCCAACCGTTAGTAGTCCCGCTTAAATAATCCCACAAAAAGGTGATCAATGTTCAACAAAAGAGCAAATCAGAGAAGGAATTAGGTCAAATTGAAA
>DASUMO010000378.1:0-9355 GCA_036277695.1 Chitinophagaceae bacterium | reverse complement strand
AGGATAGGGCTTGGCGTGAACCCGGGATTGAATCGCAATACTTCGGGTGCCGTTTACCCCTATACAATACCTGGTGTTCTCAGCATAACCGGGAATAGTTTTGATCCGGACTACTGGTATTTCCTCTATAATTGGCAAATTGGAGGTGGATGTGTGTCGCCCCGTACTGCCGTAGTTGCAACAGTAGATCCGCCAACCGCGGGTGGAACAGCAAGCGCTGACCAGGCTATTTGCGTGGGTGTAACGCCTGCAGATATTGTTCTCTCTGGTCATACTGGTACTGTCGTAAAATGGCAACGCTCTTCCGATGCCTCGTTTACCAGCCCCGTGGATATTGCCGTCACTTCGGCTACGTTGACGGGTGCTCAAATAGGACCGCTGGCCGCCACTACCTATTTCAGGGCAGTTGTTCAAAGCGGGACTTGCGCACCGGAAAATTCATCGGTTGTTACTATTACTGTTGCTAACCCAACAGCTACTATTGCCTATACGAATTCGCCTTATTGTTTCTCTGCAGGTACAGCGGCGGTAAGCTTTACCGGAACCACGGGTGGCAGTTATGCAGCGAGTCCCACCGGTTTGTCGATCAATGCATCAACAGGTGCCATTACCCTTGGTACCAGCACAGCGGGAACTTATACCGTTACCTATAGTTTAGCTGCCAGTGGCGGTTGTCCTGCTTTCTCTACTTCAACCAGTGTAACGATCAGTTCTGCCGGAACCTGGCTGGGTGTTACCAGTGCTGACTGGAATACTGCCAGCAACTGGTGCGGTGGCATTCCGACCTCTACCACGGATGTAACCATTCCCTCTGTTGCTCCTAATATGCCTAACCTCAGCGCAGGAACCGGAACAGTCCGGAACCTGAGCATCAGTAATGGCGGCTCAGTAACGGTTGGTACGGGTGGTTTACTTGATCTGTATGGAAATATAAGTGGCACAGGGACCTTTACGGCAACGAATGGAAGTATCAGTTTCAGGGGCAGTGCAAACCAGGCCACACCTGGCATTAGTGCTGCAAACATTACCATGAATGGCAGCGGTGGCTGGACACCGGGCGCTAATTCGACCGTAAGTGGCCAATTATCTCTTACCAGTGGTCATATTACCCTTGGTAACACTAATCTTAGTTTACAGAATAGCAGTACCGGCTCCATTGCTTCCCATATCATTGTCAATGGTACAGGAAGAGTGGTAGTGTCCAACCTCGCTGCTGCTAATATCAGGGTAGTACCTGTAGGCAGTGATGCCAGCAGTTATAATCCTGTGACCCTGCTTGCCAATGCAGGTCATATTACGGATAATTTTACAGTCGGTGTTCAACAGGGCGTTTTTGTAAATGGCAGCTCCGGTTCCACTTTCACTACCCATGTAGTTGACAGGATGTGGAGTATCAATGAATCCACCGCGGGGGGCAGTAATGTGAATATTACACTGCAATGGACAGCAGGACAGGAGCTGACTAATTTCAACAGGGCTAAATCCTATCTGATGCAGCACAATGGCAGTTCATGGATAACCGCCCCGGAAACAGCCGCAAGCGGGAATGATCCTTATACGCAAACCAAACAATCTGTAACCAGTTTGGGATCCTTTGCTGTCCAAACCCAGCCCATCCCGCGGCCTCTAACCGGAATCTATCCCAACCCGACCCGTTCGCAGCTGAATGTGGTCATAGATTTGCCGGCTGCACAAAAAGTAACCCTGACTGTATTTGATGCTGCCGGTAAACTGGTGAAACAGTATGCGACCAATCTCAATACAGGATTGAACCTCTATCCCATGCAGGTTTATGACCTGAGTGCGGGAGTATATTTCATCAAAGTATCCATCAGCAGCAACCCCGAGTTCATGTTGACCAAATTTGTAAAAGAATAAATTTCCTTTTCGGAAGAACTCTTAAAAGTCCCGCTAAGACAGCGGGACTTTTTACTTTATAAATAGATTGTATGGGTATTGCTTTTTATCTACATAAATCAATTGTGATTTGGTGGATTCACAAATATCTGTTACTTTGAATTGCATACCGAAAACTCCCCACCCCCTGGAAATCTTCGAACATTTCTATAAGGTATTTGATTAAGCAATTTCCGAAATTACTTCGGCCATCATCAAGAGAAACCCTTAAGTCCAGTTGATCCTCCTGGTAAACCCCCGTAACCAAGGTTACCTGAATTATTGCGATCAAACCACCAAACCTGATTTTATGAGAAAGATTACCCGGGGTATACTTTCCATTACATTTTTCTTATCCCTTTGCCTGAATGGTCTTACACAGGTCACTGTATCGGGTGGTACTGCTGCCGCTGGTCCTTATACCACCCTTGCCGCGGCTGTGAATGCGATCAATGGAACAGCTGTTACCGGTCCTATAACGGTAGATGTAATCGCCGGCCATACAGAAACCCTAACCGCCATTATTTCTTTGACCGCCACGGGTACGGCCGCTAATCCGATTGTATTTCAGAAAAGCGGGGGAGGAGCAAACCCGCTGATCACAGCCTACACCGGTGGGACGGCCACCCAGCAATCTATCAATAATCCGCTGGACGGGCTTTTCCGGTTAGTAGGTTCCGATTATATTACTATTAACGGCATTGATCTCCGGGAAAACCCGGTCAATACGGGAAATGCAAGAATGGAATACGGGTATGCATTACTCAAGGCCAATGATGTTGACGGTTGCCAGCATAATACCATTCAAAATTGTACCATCACCCTGGACCGAACCAATACACTGGCTGGTTCTGCGGGAGAATCGGATAATGGTTCAACCGGTATCTGGGTGGCCAATACACCTGTGAATGGGAATGTACTGCAAGTCGTATCCTCACCGGACGGCACTAATTCCTTTAACCGGTTTTACAGCAATACCCTACAAAATTGCAATACCGGAATTTACCTGAGGGGCTATCCCGCAAACCCGCCCTACAACTTATACGATCAGAATAATGATGTGGGCGGAACTTCCCCGGCAACGGGAAATACGATCATCAATTTTGGCGGCGGCGGTGTTGCTGAGGCGGCCCATGGTATCCGCGGTTTTTACCAGAATGGATTCAATTTTTCTTATAATACAATTCAGAATAATAATGGAGGAGGTATTAATCATACGGGCGAACTCAGGGGTGTAAGAATGCAGGATGCATTTGAAGCATCCGGTACAATCAATAATAACACGATTACCCTTACAGGCGCCGCGACAGGCGCACCCCTTACCTGTATTGAAAATAATGCGGGAGCCGATGGAGGCGGGAATACCATCAACATCAATGATAATCTGATTCAAAATTGCACCTATACTACTGCCACGGCAGCCAATTTCACCGGTATTGTAAACAGCGCAGCGGCAGGAACCATTCACGTCAATGGAAACACGATCAATAACAATAGCCTGGCCGGGACGGGATCTTTTACCGGCATCATTGGATTGACGGGAGCTGTTTCCGCCAGCAGCGATGTTTCCATGAATAATAATACCGTTACTGGCAATACAAAAACCGGGGCCAGCGGGCCGATGTATTGTATCCGCTGCGGTACATCTTCCATGACGATGAATAATAATAATCTTCATGATAACAGTATCACTGCGAATGCCGGCGCTGCCTCCAGTAATTTATATGGATTATATAGTGATGATGACCCGGAGGGGGAATCATTCAATAATAACACCATTTATAATTTCAGCATAGCCGGTGCCAGCACCTCCACAACAACGGTGCTTTATGGGATCTATACCAGCAGTAATGCGATCAGCAATAAATCAATTAACGGGAATACGATCTATAACCTTCAATATACCAACAGTTCCACCGGCGCCTGTACCGTTGCCGGGATTCACCAGGCTTTTACCAATACCTGTACCATCAGCCGGAACAAGATCTATGAATTAACTGCCTCCGGTAGTGAAAATTCCAAAGTTTATGGTATGAATATTGGCAGCGGTATCACTGTCAATATATCCAATAATCTCATCGGCAACCTCAGTAATGCGGCGGCAAACAGTGAGGAAGCTATCAGCGGCATGCGTTTCTTTTCATCATTACCATCCAGTACTATCAATGCATCCTATAACAGCATTTACCTGAATGCCAGTTCAGGCGGAACCAATTTCGGCACATCCGGCATAACCCATACCAGTAACGCCACCAGCACCACCTCCCAGCTTAACCTGAGGAACAATATTGTTGTCAATACATCCACTCCTGCAGGTACGGGGTTAACCGTTGCTTATCGAAGAACGGGTACAGAATTGAATAACTATGGTGCTGTTTCCAACAATAACTTATTCTATGCAGGCACGCCCTCACCCAACCACCTCGTATTTCATGATGGCAGCAGCGGCGATCAGTTTATCGATGATTTCAAACTAAGAGTCGCTCCCCGGGATGCCGCATCGGTTTCTGAAAATCCTCCTTTCCTAAGTACTACCGGCAGTAATACCAACTTCCTGCACCTGGATCCAACTATATTTACCCAGGCAGGCAACGGTGGTATTCCTGTTACCGGAATTACTGTTGATTTTGACGGGGAAGCCCGGAGCGGCACCACACCGGATATAGGTGCCGATGAATTTGCCGGGACGAATATTGATCTCAATGGCCCTGCGATTTCTTTTTCGCCTATTGCTAATAGTTGTGTGACGGGAGCCCGCATGATCACTGCGATCATTACAGATCCCAGTGGAGTTCCTGTGGCAGGCATTGGCCTGCCCCGTGTTTACTGGCGGATCAATGCAGGGGGTTATACTTTTTCAACCGGCACCTCCCTGGGAGGAGGACAATACCAGTTTTCCATTGGCACGGGCAGTGCGAGCGGGGATGTGGTATCCTATTATTTCGTAGCGCAGGATAATGCCGGAACGCCCAATGTCCGTTGCCTCCCCTCGGCCGGGGCCACTGGCTTCAGCGCCAACCCCCCGAATGTATCTACAGCTCCCACCACACCATTTAGTTATACCGTCATTACCTCATTGAACGGAACCTATACGGTGGGAGCGGGTGGTGTTTATCCCACTCTCACGGCAGCCATTTCCGATTATAATAGTAAATGCCTGTCCGGTCCCGTGATCTTCCAGTTGATCAACACAAGTTATGGTCCTTCTGAAACTTTCCCCCTGAATATAGTTGCCAATCCCGATGCCAGCGCAGTCAATACTTTGACCATTCGCCCGGCTCCGGCAACAGCGGTTACGATCAGCGGTATTTCCGGAGGCAGCGCCTCTGCGTTGTTCCGTTTCAATGGCGCCGATCATATTACTATTGATGGTATCAATACCGGTGGAGCCAGCCTGCTGATTGAGAATAGTTCGGCGGCTGAAGGCACAGCAGTCATTTGGATTTCCTCCAATGGCCCCGGAAATGGCGCACATGATAACAGGATACTCAATACGGTGTTGAAAGGCGGAATCAGCCAGGCTGGATCCAATGGAAATACGTTTGGCATCCTGGTAGCGGGGTCAGTGATCAGTTCATCTTTTGGCTCAATCCTGGGAGGCGACGATAATGATAATACTATTATACAGGGAAATAGTTTCCTGAAACTCCGCTATGGCATTTATACAAGGGGCGGATCAACTTCCAATCCTAATACAGGCACCCAGGTACTCAATAATATAATTGGTCCTGCCTCAGCAGGTACTGATATAATCGGCCAGAATGGATTGCTGTCCCGCGAGGAAGATGGTATCCAGGTTTCCGGGAATGAAATCCGGTTTATCGGCGCAAATTATGCCGGCACTACCCTAGGTTCTGACCGGATCGGGATCGCTTTCTCTGAAGATGGCACGCATCCGGCCACAGCGGTCATGGTAAAAAATGCCCTGGTAAACCGCAACCGTATACATGACCTGGTTGATGAAAGAACATTTAGTGCGATCGGCATCATGATAGCGGCAGCAGAGGGGGCAAATCCGACCAATAATGTGATCGCCAATAATATGATCTATGACGTCCGCAGCAATGGTACCGGCTCCGACGGTACCATTGGTATTGAAGCCATGGCAGGGAATACTGATAAATTCGTTTACAACACGATTTATCTGACGGGTGATACTGATCCCGATCCTTCAGCGACGGCGCCCGATCAAAGTGGGTTTGGGCTGGCGATTACTGCTACTACCGTGTCGAACCCGCTGCTCAGAAACAATTTGCTTTACATGAACCTGAGTTCTTCCAGCAATCCCACACTCAAACATGCGAGTATCAGCATACCCAATCCATTTAGCTGGCCATGGGGCTCGGGAAATTCGGATTATAATGACCTCTACTTTAATAACGCCAATACGCAAGCGAATCTTGGAAACACGGCCGGTAGCGGGGGATTATTTTATACTACGTTAAACGGCTGGCAAAACGCCGTGCTGCAGGATGGATTTTCCATATCTCTTGCACCTGTATTTATATCGTCGACGGATCTGCATTTGTCAGCTTCAGGGAATTCAGGAATCAATGCAAAGGCAACGCCCATTCCGGGAATAACGACCGATTTTGACAGCGAAACCCGGGATGGATCCAATCCCGATATTGGTTGCGATGAATTTTCGCCGGCGGCATCGGTGGTGGATATGAGTGCAACTGCCCTGGTAGCTCCCGCATCTTCGGGATGCTATGGTGCGGCTGAAACAGTGACCGTTTCCGTAACCAATAATTCGGGTTCACTTATTGATTTCACTTTAAGTAACGTAACCGTGAATGTTAGTGTCAGCGGGGCCATAGTCTATAATAGCAACACCGTTCTGAATTCCGGCAGCCTGGCAGCGGGAGCTTCTATGAATGTTTCGATGCCAGCTACAATTGATATGTCGAATAATGGTGTCTATACATTTAATGCAAATACCTCCGCACCGGGAGATATTAATACAGGAAATGATGCCATGGCACCTGTAAACAGGAATGTATCTGTTGCACTTGCCGGTATTGCTGGTGGGGGAGCGGTGACCAGGACCCTGACCGTATCGGGTCCCACCTTATTTGCGGAGGCAATCAGTTGTAATCTTATCGCCAAACTTGTGCCGGGAGGTGGCAGCCCGGTAGCGGGTTCCACGACTGCCAAGGTATGGATAGAAAACAGTGTGCCTTATCATGGTAATAACCCTTATGTGGCCAGGCATTATGAAGTGACGACCATCTCCAACCCGGGTTCTTCCACGGGTAACCTGACCCTCTATTTTACCCAGGCTGAGTTTGATGCATTCAATACTGCTACAGGCAGTATTCTTGACCTGCCAACTGCAGCGGGCGATGCTGCCGGTAAAGCCAACCTCCGTGTGATCCGTTATCCCGGTACCAGTAATGACGGCAGCGGTCAACCCTCAAGCTATAGTGGTATTCCTGAAATGATTGATCCTGCCGACAATAATATCAGCTGGAATGCAACAGCCAACCGTTGGGAAATAAGTATTGATGTAACTGGCTTCAGTGGCTTTATTATTTCCACATCCACGATGCTGAATCTTTGCCCGGGCAGTGGGTTTGTAATCCCTGCGGGAGTTGCGGGGGTCACCTATCAATGGCAGGTGAATACCGGAACTGGTTTTGCGAATATCTCCGATGGGGTGAATTATGCAGGAACCAATAGTGCCAATCTTAGTTTGATGGCACTCCCGACAAGTTTTACCGGGTATCAATACCGGAGTCTGGTGAATGGTGTGCCCTCACCTGTAAGCTATCAAATAAAATTTTTATTGGAATGGCAGGGGACTGTTGATAACAACTGGCATAACCCCTTGAATTGGGGAGGATGCGCTGTTATACCGGATCAATATACGGATGTAGTGATTCCAACGGCCAAACCACGCTATCCCATAGTGGGAGCAAATGGGGAGGCAAAGAGTTTGCGGGCGGCACCGGGTAGTTCGGTTACAGTAAACAGCGGCTTCGTGCTGAATATAATGGGACAATAAAAGAATACCGAAAATGAAAAGGTGCATCGTAGAAATACTGGTGCATCTTTTTTTTTATTAATACGATATCATTGACATGTCATTGCCGGATGAATCCAAATTGTTTTTTCAACAAATACAATAATTAATTTGGTGGATTCGGTAATATCTATAATTTTATTCAGGCTCTGTATAAAAATAACCCTGGATAACCTGTCCAGGTTATTGATCTAACCTTCCTGGAATAATTCAGTTATTACGCCTTTCCTGCCTGCAATGAATCAACCGATGGGAATTATGGTTGTGCAACGGGTATGCCCGGTTCCACAATCCAAGACGAATTAGTAGCCGAAAAATCCCATTATCCTTTGCCCGGATACCGGGCCTTCTTTACATAATTACTTAAACAACTGTTTTACCAAACTATCTTGCTATGAGAAAGCTCTCGTCGTTTCTGCTTCTTGTTCTTTTTTTACTGCTTACGAACGTTGTGGTGCATGCGCAAAATGTAACAGTCGCGGGTGCAACCATTGGTGATGGATCTTATGCAACATTGGGCGCAGCATTTACCGCGATCAACGGCGGTGCCCAAACAGGTTCCAATATTACCATTACACTTTCGGGTAATACAACAGAATCAGCTACCGCTACGCTGAACACGGGTGCATGGGCTACGTTAGCTATTACTGCTACAACTCCCGTCACCATATCGGGAAGTGTCGTTGGGGCAATTATTAAATTCAATGGAGCCGATAATGTGACGATGGATGGCCGCATAGGAGGTGTGGGCCGCAATATTACGGTTTCCAATACAAGTACAGCAACCGGTACCGCTGCCATCTGGCTGGCCAGTGTTGTGGCAGGAAATGGCGCCTCCAATAACATTATACGCAATCTTGAAATATCCTGCGGGGTGGATGTTACTGCAAGTACCAATACCAGCTTTGGTATTATCATGAGTGGAACTACAATCAGTGTTAGTTCAAACGGTACCGATAATGACAATAACCAATTCCTGGAAAACAGGATCATTAAATGTCGCTATGGTATAACAACCAGGGGCACTACTACCAATTTAAACCTGGGAATTGTGGTCACTGATAATATCATCGGGCCTTCTGCATTTGGTTCAGACGCTATCGGCAAAGTGGGCATATTTATGCAAGCAGACCAGGGTGCCATTGTTAGCCGCAATACTGTCCAGTTTGTTGGCGGTACCAATGCAACAACCACCTCCGGTGCCGACAGGATAGGAATTGCCATCGGCAATGAAAGCTGGAGCAATTCCCCAGGCACCCTGACATCAAACACCTATACAGTTACAAATAATATTATTCACGACATAGTAGATGAAAGGCTTTCTTCGGCAGTAGGCATTACCCTGGGAACAACTGGAGGCGGAAGTAATACGGATAATATGGTTGCCAATAATTTTGTCTATAATATTCTATCGAATGGATCGGGTGGTGACCA
>DASUMO010000377.1:0-9119 GCA_036277695.1 Chitinophagaceae bacterium | reverse complement strand
CATTCTTTCGGGCACTTTTATACCCAGCATGCCCATTGCCGAATGAATGGTATTCGCAGTCATCTCGGCGATTTGCAGTCGCAGTGTCTTTTTTTCATCCGATTCAGCACTAAGTACAGAATGTTCTGTATAAAATGTATTAAAGGATTTTGCGAGGTTGAATACATAGATGGCCAGTACGGATGGGTTATGTTCAATACAGGCTTGTTCCAGGATCACAGGGTATTGCTCCAGGGACACGATCAGGTCCTTCTCCAGTTTTAGCAATCCGCCAGCCTCTTGTAGCTTATCCCTCGTTCCTTGTACCTTCCGGAGGATTGACCTGATCCTGGCATGTGTGTATTGAACAAAGGGACCCGTGAAACCATGGAAGTCCACCGACTCTTCCGGGTTAAATACCATTCTCTTTTTAGGATCTACCCGGAGGAGAAAAAACTTGAGTGCCCCCAGGCCGATAATCTCATACAATTCATTTAACTCATCGCCGGTAAAATCCTTGACCTTGCCGGAATCCTCGGTATGTTTTGCTGCTATCTGGGTCATTTCATCCACTATTTCATCCGCGTCTACCACGGTGCCTTCCCGGCTCTTCATCCTGCCGGAAGGCAATTCTACCATGCCATAACTCAAATGATAAATGCCCTTTGCATAAGGTTTTCCCAGTTTCTGCAGGATCAGTTTCAGCACCTTCATATGATAGTTCTGCTCATCAGCTATCACATAGATACTTTGATCGTAGGCAAATTCCTCGTATTTCTGTTGAGCCAGCCCCAGGTCCTGGGTGATATATACAGAAGTCCCGTCTTTTCGTAATACGAGTTTCTCATCCAATCCTTCTTCGGTAAGATCAATCCACACACTACCGTCTTCCTTTTTAAAAAAAACTCCCTGCTTCAATCCCTCTTCCACGAATTGTCTTCCGGGCAGGTAGGTTTCGCTTTCATAATACATTTTGGCAAAATCGGCCCCAATGCGGTTATAAGTTATATCAAAGCCTGCATAGACCCATCCATTCATTTTCCTCCATAGATCCAGGACTTCCGGATTGCCGGCTTCCCATTCCTGCAACATTTGCCGGGCAGCTTTCATGATCGGAGCTTCTTTTTCAGCCAACTCTTTGCTCATCCCGGTTGCCATCAGTTCTTCCATCTGCCGGTTATGCTCCGTACTGAATTTTACATAATAGTCGCCCACAAAATGATCGCCTTTGATACCGGTGCTTTCCGGTGTAGCACCCCCGGCAAACAATTGCCAGGCGATCATACTCTTACAGATATGAATTCCGCGATCATTTACGATACAACTTTTTACCACCTCATATCCATTAGCTTTCATGATTTCCGCGACGCTCCAGCCAAAGAAAATATTCCGCAGGTGCCCAAGGTGCAAAGGCTTATTGGTATTGGGTGAGGCATATTCCACCATCACTTTTTGTCCTTTGGCAGGTTGAATGCCAAACTGTTTTTGTGCATAGTTAGCCTGGAGAAATTCCAGCCACCATGCATCCTGGACCACCAGGTTGAGAAAGCCTTTGATTACATTGTAGGATAGGAAAAGATCCGGTGCGTTTTTTAATAATTGTTCACCGGTTTCCCGGCCCAGTTGTTCCGGGGATTTCTTTAATTGCTTTACCAGTGAAAATAATACAATAGTATAATCTCCTTCAAATTCAGGTTTGGTCGTATTTATCGTGAGTTCGGTAGAAAAATCCTGTCCATACAAATCTTGCAGGACTCTCAGCATTTCCATTCTTATGCGGCTAACCAGGCTCATTCAGTTGTTTTGGGTGCGAATTTACGACCCCCCATCCGGATTTGGACTTTGTAAATTGTTTCAATTACTTTGCGCGCAATGCGCCGGCATATACATAGTGTAAGAGATATGGTATTGCCCCTGATCGATTTCTTCTATCCGCCCCTGCGGAAATGGTTGCCTATACAGACATTCCGCTATGCGGCCTGTGGGGGAATCAATACCCTGCTGGGATTAATCCTTTATTATATTGCTTATAAGTATATTTTGAAGGAACAGGATCTTGTTCTTCCCTTTTATGCGTTTAAATCGCACGTGGCAGCCCTGCTGATCGCTTTTTGTTTCAGTTTCCCTTTCGGATTCTTCCTGATGAAATACGTAGTCTTCAGCGATTCCAATATGCGGGGACGGGTTCAGTTGTTGCGTTATTTTATGGTCTACCTCTTCAACCTGGCATTGAACTATATCCTGCTGAAGATTTTCGTGGAAATATTCCGGCTCTATGCCCCGTTTGCCCAAATCCTGACGACCTTCATAATAATTATTTTCAGTTACCTGGCCCAACGTCATTTTACATTTCGGATCAGGAATGCCGAAGAAGATATCACAAACTGAAATTAATGGAGTCCACTTTAACCGAAAGTTGACCGGTACAATTGCTGCGGATCACCAGGTAACCACTTAGCGGATAAATATGGATCAAACTCAGGTCCTGGATCTGGCCCTGACTGCGGATCCCTCTTTGCCATTCCCGGTTCAGCTGATTATTGATACTGATCTTCGCAGTTTCCAGCCAGGTACCCAATTCATAACGGGTATACTTACTGATCTCGTTCACAATTTTCCTGTTAAAGAGCCAGTCGGCAGCCTTTAATAAGGCGTCTTTGGAACGGATATCAAAATCCATCGCAGATATTTCAAGTACTTTGCTTTCCGGGTTATAGCTTGGTTTACCGGTTAAATACAGCGTGCCCTCATCGGTGCCTGAAAAATTGACCCTGATGATCAGTTTTTCATTATTGACTCCATAGAGTTCGCATTCTTTTATTACAAATTTCTTTTTGACAGGTCCCTTATTTAAATCAAATTCTTTACCCGCAATTTGCTGGTTCAGGATACGGCTCAGGGAGTCATAGTTCAGCACGGCGTCCAGAAAAATATTGAAACCGGGTTTATTGCTGTATTCCGTGATAGCTGGTAACCAGGAACTATGTTCCGCTGGTTTTTCAAAACTGACCATGGGTTTGGCCGCCAGGCCCAGATTAATATTCAGGGAATCATTTTTCGCGTAGACACTGTTTATGCGGAAGCGTTGAGGGTTGATTTGTAACCAACCCATATTATACAAATTATAGGATTGATTCAATTGGTCCCATACCTGTTGGAAATGGGGTTTCAGGTCTACCATACCGTAATTTTTTTCAAGGTCTGATTTGGCCAGGTCAAGTTCGGCTTTCAAACCAGTTAGCACCTGTTTGGTAATATCCTGGCCCCAAAAACAGACCTCGCATTTATCAAGGGGCTGGGGTTCATTCCGCCTGATCGTCAATCGAACCTTATAATCGGGTTGAAAGTTTACCGCATTGGAGAATGAAACATTTACTTTTCGTTCCGGTTCGTCAAAACCACATCGGCAGGGAGGAGTCCAGGGTGAGATAGCTGTGCCACTAACACATACACGGGTAGATCCGATGATCTTATAATATCCCGTAAATCCTAATGTCATCGTATTACCAGCTGCCCTCATCTGCAGGGGTCCTCTCCGGAAACTATATTTATAACGTGTGTCACAACTACTCTGAACCCAGTCTTGCGGATAATTGGGAGAAGTAAAAACGCTGTCTACTTTTTTTTCAGCCAGTTCAAACAATGGCTTCAAACTAACCTGGATGGGTATATTGATTTCAGAAACAGGAAGGGAATCGGTTTTGAAATAATCAGCCGCCAGCACCGGCTTTGCCGGAACAATCTTTTTAGAACAGGAAATGAGGCTAAACGCTGCCAGAGGTACTAATAAAACAAGTCGATGCAACATGCTCAAAAATATGATAACCAGTCACAATTAGGGAAGCGAATGTTACGATTTAACAGATCCGTAAATCTACGATTGCATTATCGGAATTTAAGCAGTTTATTTGCTGTTATTACCATTAGGTAATACGAATTAGTCCAGGTATCCCGGGCAAAAGAATGATCGAAAAAGCCCTTAGTTGAAAAAAACAATCCGTCTAAACCCTATATATGAAACAACTTGTACCCGTATCCTTTTTGCTGCAATTTTTATTATTCGCAACTATTCCTTCCACTGTCCGTGCACAGGACCTTCCCGGGGCACCGTCTAACTGGCAAACTGCTCCTGCAGGCACGTTGGTGATCGCCATGGATAATGTGAACCAGGCATGCAGTGTTCCTACGGGGGGCACTTATCTTTTTAACCTGAAATCATACGGACTGGCAGTTTTCCTGTTAGATGTTAATTATAAATTACAATGGGCGATCAGGTCGGGTAAAACAAAAGATGCTGTCGATTTTTCTGCAATCGCAGAACGGGTGTTGCCCAATTATACTGCTGCTACCAGCTATGATTTCCAGGCTGGCCCGATTTTAATTTTCCCCCAGGATACTGCAGGTGCCAATTATGCCATCAGGGTTTTTAACAGCGCCCTGCCTGATTCCTGTAAAGTGAAAGTCTATAAGCTTACTGCTGATGCGCTGGTGGATGTGCGTTATACCCTGACAAGACCTCCCAAAGCCGCTTTATTTAATGACTCCTGCGATATTCACCGGAATTTTATGGAAATGGCTTCCGTGCCTACCATGAATTATGATTGTGTACCCAATGCGCTCACACTCAGATCAGGTTGTTATACCATTGCCACAGACCCGCATACGGTGCCGGGCCAATTAAGCCCTTATGATGCTGATTCAATTTACAACTTCGTAATGGCGGGTGGTAATTTCCTCGCAGAGTGCGAAGGAGTCAAAACTTTTGAAACACTTAAACAATACCAGTCTGTTACGGGTGTATTGGTAGACCCACCCTCACCCCAGAGTGCCCAATACAATAACAATGTGATGTATGATAATGCCGATATGGCCTTTGCTCAATACCAGGGAATCTATCGTCCCTGGACGAGGGGGGCTGTTAAATTATGGACTTATGCCAGTGCCAATACTAATAATTTCTATTCTGTGGTACGTTGCCGCAGGAATGCTGATATTAATTATCAGTTTGGAGCGACCGTTTCTAAATTGACAGCAGATACGGGAAGTGTCGTGTTTTACCTGGGTAATCATGAATTTTTTACGCATGATTGTCATACCTGTGTGGGAGGGGCGGCAAACAGCGAAGCGGAAGTAAACGGTATACGCATGTACCTGAATGCCGTACTGGTCCCTTCCAAATTCCTGAATTGTGTAAATGTTTATGATATTCCTCTGGCCGTTATCATGGGCGATTTCACTGCCACAAAAAGATCCACGGGCGGGGCTTTACTGAAATGGACATCTTTAACGGAAAGGGATCACTCACGTTATTTTATCGAGCATTCAGCTGATGGAAAAAATTATAAAACGGTAGGAGAGATAGCCGGCAAAGGAGATTCAGAAATTGGATATGCTTATGAATTTTTTCACAAGGAGACTAATAAAGGGATCAATTATTACCGGCTACGTTTGTCCTCCAACGGAGGAAAGCAAACTTTTTCCGAAGTAAGAAAACTGCTGTTCGGTGGCAATGACCAGTTGTTAAACATTTTCCCTAACCCGGCAACGGGAATGACCAGCCTGCTGATCGATTCACGTGACGGGGATAAAATACAGGTCAGGGTTTATGACCTTGCAGGCAGGGAAGTTTTGCAAACAGGCTGCACAGTACAGGGACAAAAAACTGAATTGAATATTGACAAACTTGTAAGGGGACTGTATTCAATTATTGTTACTACAGAAAATGGAATGCAACACCGTGGGCGGTTAATTGTTGCCAATTAATAAGATTGGGGACCGGATGATTCATTCCGGTCCCCAATCATTTTCAACTTAGTTTTTCTCATTGCCAGCCACCGGCTGGAACTTCTTTAGGTTCAGTCATACTGAACCAGTTCCCGCAACCATCGCTTAGGATGCATTCGACACCATAAAATTGTTCCTTTGGTTCACTTTTGAATTCCACGCCTTTTTTCTTTAATTCCTCGTAGGTGGCCCGGCAGTCATTGGTATGCCAGACACCGGCACCCATTACTCCTTTTTCAAGCAGGAGTTTTAGTGCCTTTTCGGCTTCCTCATCAAGTCCGGATACAGGCATCAGGACGATTTCAAGGTCGGGTTGCTCTGGTGGATTTAAGGTGAGCCAGCGGAATTTAGACGGAGCTTCGCCTTCGCCGCAATCCTGGCCATCCATTACTACATCGGTATTGACCTTGAAACCGAGTTTGGTTACATAAAAATCATAGGCTTTGTCCTGGTCCAGCACAAACAAAGTAGTGTGCGACATTTTTGTAATCATATTGATTGGTTTAGGAGATAAAACTAAGGGAGCAAATCAAAACCTGTTTATTCAATCTTGCTTTGTTTTCCTGATTCTTTATTTCATTTTATAACCTTCAATAAAACAATGGGGAATAAATTTCCTCGGTTGTTTGAGGGCTTCCTGTTTTTTTAACCAGGCCATATTCCTGAAATAGGTAGGAGCGAACCCAATTTCTTTTTTAAAAAGTGTGCTGAACGATCCGATGCTTTCGAAGCCCACTTCATTGCAAACATCGGTCACAGCTCTATTCTGGGCCAGCAGGGCCCTTGCTTTATCGATTCTCTTCCGGGTGAGGTACTGGTGAGGCGTGTGACGGTATACCTGCCGGAATATACGGTGAAAATGAAACCTGGATAATAAAGCCTGCCTGGAAATCATTTCCAGGTCAATATCATCCTGGTAATTTTCATCAATATAAACCTTGGCGGCTACAATGCGTTGGTATATATCGGGGCTAAGGTTCATAAATAAAGGTAATAATTATAATGCCTTATACTGAAGTCATTCGCTGAAAGCCTGTTCCTTTCCAACTCCATAATAACATCAAATCTTTGAATAAATGCTTGCCATATACATAGCATACATCTTACTTTCTACTTCATACCTCAATTCCCTAGATATTCCTCGGATTCTTCCATCCTTTTCGCAATCTTTCGATGGTACCGGTTACCCGTTCTTTCCTGGTTTCCTCTCTTTTAGCCGTTACAATCCATTCCAGGTATTCTTTTTTATTGGTAAAGGAAAGTGAATCAAAGGCGGCGGCCTCTTTTTTATTTTTCCTGAAAGCTGTTGCCAGGTCCACTGGTAATTTCACTGTTTTTGCAAGGGGGTCAGCCCATTTGAATATTTCGCGCTCCTGTTTAGGCTTTTCCTGTTTTTTCCGGTCGGCCGCTGTTTTTCCGCGGAAACCAAATACAGACCAGGTATCATTGAAGGAAATAAGACTGATCCAGGTTAATTTATCTTCTTCTGCCAACAGGCAATCCCAGCCTTTATCGCGGGTGAGATCCGTTTGTATTTTGGAAGTTCCTTTCGGGTAATATACCCATACAATCACTCCTTCCCTCAGCAATTTCATTACTTTGCTCATTTCTTTTTCCAGTTGCGCCCTGTTCAGCACAAACCAGTGAACCTGGTCATAATCCTTCCCGGTAGTTATAATATTTACTCTTTTTGGCAATCCCTGCAATCCTTTTTTAAAATCTAAAGGGGCATTGAGGGTAAGCAGGTTCATGTTTTCCCCTATTTTTAATTTTTGAGCAATGCTGTTTGCCATAAATAGTTGTTGTCCGTAAAAATATAATCTCCGGAATAAATTTATTTCTTCAATCTTGCTAGATCGATTTTATGACATAATAGAGCATCATAAAACAGGCAACTACTTTAAAAAATGATCCCAGTAGAAAACCAACAAATGAGCCTACTGCCGCTTTGAACGATTTTCTCGAATCCTGGCCGCCGATCATTTCTCCCACAAAAGCGCCGAGGAAGGGGCCGATGATTACACCCCAGGGCCCCATCCAAAAAGCCAGCAGGAAACCGATCGTGCAACCCCAGGCCCCGTATTTGGTGCCTCCGAATTTTTTGGTACCCCAAATGGGGATCAGGTAATCAAGTACCAGGGTCAGCACGACAATCCCGGCCCAAACCAGGAGAAATTTTGAAGTGAAAGGATTGGGATCGCGGAGCTGCTGAAGCAATAAACCCACATAAGCGATAGGCGGACCAGGTAATAATGGAAGTAAGCTTCCGCTTATTCCAACAATGATGAGAATTATACCCAGGATGATCCAGACCCATTCCATAACAGAAAGATAGCAACAAAGACCAAACTATAGGCGAAGGGCCCAGGGAAAAACAAACCGCTCATTTTCAGCTTCGAATCCTGTTCATTTGGATCAACCCGCCGGGCCAGCGATATATTCCTGACAATTTTTCATTTTCAGGGCAGGCGGCATAATCATTGACTATCAATTGCAGTTACCCTTAGCCGGGAACAATAAATTTAAAAGGAGAAAAAAATACTATGGGAAAGATAATCGGAATCGACTTAGGAACAACCAATAGCTGCGTTGCCGTTATGGAAGGCAGCGAGCCGGTTGTAATTGCCAATGACGAGGGTCGTCGTACAACCCCTTCCGTTGTGGCTTTTTTGAAAAATGGTGAGCGGAAAGTAGGTGACCCAGCAAAGCGCCAGGCTATCACCAATCCCCAGAATACGATCACTTCCGTAAAGCGTTTTATGGGACGTCGTTTTGACGAAGTCACCGAAGAGATCAGCCACTGGAGCTATAAGGTGGCAAAAGGTGACAATAATACCGTACGGATTGACATAGATGGCAGATTGTATACACCACAGGAAATTTCGGCCATGGTTCTTCAGAAAATGAAGAAGACAGCTGAAGATTACCTGGGTCATGAGGTTACGGAGGCCGTAATTACGGTGCCGGCCTATTTCAATGATGCCCAGCGCCAGGCTACAAAAGAAGCGGGTGAAATCGCAGGTTTGAACGTCCGTCGTATTGTAAATGAACCTACCGCAGCTGCATTGGCCTATGGCCTGGATAAAGACAAACATGATCATAAGATAGCGGTATTCGACCTTGGCGGAGGAACTTTTGATATTTCTGTCCTGGAACTCGGTGATGGGGTATTTGAAGTAAAATCCACAAACGGTGACACCCATCTTGGGGGCGACGATTTTGACAAAGTGGTCATGGACTGGCTGGCCGATGAGTTTAAAAAAGACGAGGCAATCGACTTGCGCAAGGATCCCATGGCCCTGCAGCGCCTGAAAGAAGCCGCTGAAAAAGCCAAGATCGAATTATCGTCTTCTTCG
>DASUMO010000376.1:0-11273 GCA_036277695.1 Chitinophagaceae bacterium | reverse complement strand
TACAACGGGTAACCGTTATATCGACTTTGAAATGTACCAGACCGATATTTATTATGACAGGCCTTCCCGGAATTTTTATGGCTATGGTCCGGATATGGGTCATACGTCCTGGCAATTCGATGCTGCCGGAAATATTACCCGCCCGGGGGATATCATTTTTACTGCTGAATATCAAAGTTCCTCACTGACGAATATTGAAGCCCGAATCTGGGTGCATATCTCCGCGTTGTCTATAACACCCGCTTCTTTTAACTGGACAGGGGTATATGACGGGGCCTATGCGGGATCGCCTTATGTGTATGCTGCAATCCGGCCCCTGGATAACGGGACCTATTATACCGGTCTGCAATGCGGTAACGGTGTATGGGGTGGACCATTTGGAATCATTTTACAGGATAATAGTTTAGTGACCAATTATATCGCACGGCAGTTCGTGGAGTTTTCCGTAAACCTGACCAAACTGGGTCTTGACCCTGTTACGCTGTTGGGAGGGAATGCGTGTGGTATGCCTTTCCGTCGTATCCTGGTTAAGACCAGGGCTTCCAACTCTTTTACAGCTGAGTTGAAAGATTTCGTGGGACCCTTTGATTTCTTCCTGGCACCCCGAGCTGATGCAGCTACAGAAACACCCTATATCTGCGACACAGGAAGTGTAGCTGAGGTACATGTGGTGAATCCTGTTGCGACGTCTATTTACCAGTGGTCAACGCCGGATGGGAATATAGTTGGTACCACAACCGGTCCTTCGATTATTGTTGATACGCCGGGTACTTATATTGTTACCCAATACCTGCAGGCGGGCTGTTCGGAATACGCGACAGATACGATCCAGGTCATGCCGTTTACGGGTGGCTGTACGGTACTGAATAATAATCTCTATGATTTCCGTAGCTATTACGCGAACAATAAAGTGGAACTGGATTGGAAAGTGCTGTACAACGAACCAGTCATGTATTTCGATGTGGAACGCAGCACCGACGGTATCAATTTTGTACCGATTGAAAGAGTGGAACGATCCTCATCCCAAAGCAACGGCGAGGCCTATAGCTATGATGATCTTTCGCCCTATGGCACTACCTTATATTACCGTGTTAAACTCTATAGTGCGGGTAATGTAATCAGGTATAGTAGTATTGCCCGGATAGACCTCAGGGCTTCCAGCCGGAATGATATAACCATATTACCAAACCCGGTCAGGGAAGTAATGCAGGTGCAGATCAGTGCCGTAAAGGATAGTAAGGTACGGGTAGATATTTTTGACCAATCGGGTAAACTCGTCCTGTCGAACCGCTCCTTTGTCAATACCGGCAATACGGTTCTTACTTTTGACCAAATGGGTAAACAACCCATGGGTATATATATGGTGCTGGTTTCAGTGGGTGACGAAATTTTCAGGGAGAAAGTCCTGAACATCCGCTGATAAATTAACCGGATAAGCGTATTGATTTGGCAAGCGCCCTTTCTAAACGGAAAGGGTGTTTGTTTTTAATGTAACGCTGTGATGAATCCTTACTGGTTTCATTGGGCTATTTTTGCATCCTATGTATACCCTTAAAAAATCACTGGGCCAGCATTTCCTGAGGGATGAGAATATTTGCCGAAAAATTATCGGTGCGCTGCAGGAACATCCCATTTCACAATTGCTGGAAGTGGGTCCGGGAGGAGGCGCTCTTACCAAATACCTCTTACCCTTGCAGGGGATTACATTCAGGACCGTTGAATTAGATGAAGAAAAAGTCGGCTACCTGCTGAAATCATACCCTGCGTTGAAAGGAAAGATCATTCACCAGGATTTTCTGGAAATAGAAAAACCTTTTACCGGTTCATTTACAGTGGTAGGAAATTTTCCTTACAACATTTCTACACAAATACTGTTTAAGATTCTGGAGTGGAAAGAGGATATAAACTGTATGGTAGGTATGTTCCAGAAAGAAGTGGCCCAGCGGGTGGCCGCCAGGGAGGGAAATAAAGTATATGGGGTATTGAGCGTCCTGGTAAAGGCTTTTTTTGAAGTAGAATACCTGTTTGACGTAAATGAGAATTCCTTCCAGCCCCCGCCCAAAGTAAAAAGCGGGGTGATCCGGTTATTACCGCGAAAGAATAAACCCGCGATGCGCAGTGAGAAAGATTTCTTCATGCTGGTAAAAACCGCGTTTAACCAGCGGCGCAAAACATTACGGAATGCCCTGAGAGCCCTATTCGAACCACTGGAATTACAGGATCCATTGTTTGATAAAAGAGCCGAACAATTAAGCGTGGAACAATTCGCGGAATTAACATTCAGGATGAAATGAAAAAAGCAATCATTAGCGGCAAAGCACATGATTATCTCCTGCAGCAACTGGACATGCAGGGTTATACAGTGTTATATAACCCGGCAATCAGTTATGAAGAAGTGCTGGAGAATATTGGCGATACCGATGGCCTGGTACTGACAACCCGTATCAAAGTAGACCGGCATTTATTGGAAAAAGCTGAGCGCTTGAAATGGATTGGACGGCTCGGCAGCGGCATGGAATTGATTGATACAGACTATGCAGAAAAAAAGGGGATACTTTGTGTCAGCAGCCCGGAAGGAAACCGCAATGCAGTAGCCGAGCATAGCCTGGGCGTGCTGTTGGGACTTATGAATAATATTCATTGTTCCCATGAAGAAATAAAAAAAGGATGGTGGAGAAGAGATGAGAACAGGGGCACCGAACTCACGGGTAAGACAGTTGGAATTATTGGTTTTGGAAATACCGGCAGCAGTTTTGCCCGTCTACTTAAACCATTTGATGTAACCGTCCTGGCCTATGACAAATATAATTTTGGATTTGGAAAGGATTATATCAAAGAGGCCAGTTTTGAGCAGGTTTGCCGGTATGCAGATGTGATCAGTTTTCATGTACCGCTTACCCAGGAAACTTTTCATATGGCAGATGCCAATTTTTACAAACATTTGGAAAGAAAACCTTACCTGTTGAATGCCTCCCGGGGAAAGGTTATTGACCTCGGTTTATTAAAAACAGCATTGGAAAATAAAACCGTCAGTGCTGTGGGCTTGGACGTACTGGAAAATGAGAAACTGGAAACCTATACTCCCAAGGAAAAAGAACTGCTGGACTGGTTTCTTGCCCAGCCCAATGTGATCATCACACCCCATATTGCCGGTTATAGCCACGAAGCCTTATATAAGATGGCCTTTATCCTGGTGGAAAAATTGAAGGATAGCGGTAAACTTTGAGTAGCAAGAAGCTATGATACGATATAAACTTGCCTTAAAGGTTCGCATCGTAGTAATACTAAATCCGTAGAAATAGGCTTCAGGTCCAAATTCTCTGTCCAGACTCGCTACTATTATTTGGTCTTGATTAAAATTTCTATATTTGCAGCATAATAATGCAACGCTTCAGGAGAGGTCTTGAGGCGTTGTTATTTTTTTCTTTTTTATGTAAAACGAAGGAGATCATGAGTGGTATTCAATATGTAACCAAGGAGACCCTGGAGCAGATGAAGACGGAACTGCAGCGCATGAAATCGGTTGACCGTCCTGCAGCCAGCCGGGCAATTGCCGAAGCCAGGGAAAAAGGGGATTTGAAGGAAAATGCAGAATACGATGCCGCGAAAGAAGCACAGGGTTTACTCGAAGCCAAAATTGCCGCTATGGAAGGTTCATTGGCTAATGTGCGGGTATTGGATGAATCCAGTATTGATACCAGTAAAGTTTCCATATTGACCAAGGTGACCATGACAAACCTGAACACCAAAAAACAGGTAACCTACCAGGTTGTCAGCGAAAAAGAAGCCGATCTGAAGGCCGGGAAGATCTCTGTTACTTCCCCGATCGGGAAAGGTATTTTGGGAAAAGCAGTGGGAGAAACAGCTGAAGTGCAGGCACCCGCAGGGGTGATGAAATTCAGAATTGAGGAGATTAGTGCTTAAATGGTGAATAGTGAATGGTGAATGGCTGGTCATACGGTCCCAGTCTGACCAACCCGGAAATGCAAACGGTGATTTACCCATCTAACCCTGGTGAAGAAGGGGATAGTGAATAATATGTTCAGATTCCGTAAGTATAACGCTGAACCTTAACCAGGCGCCCGGCATGTGGAAGCGGATCAAATATTATCTTCTTGGTTTAACAGCAAAACTATTTGGAGGTATGACCATATTCTCGAAGATCATTGCAGGCCAGATTCCTTCCTATAAAATTGCAGAGAATGATAAGTTCTTTGCTTTCCTGGATATTTTTCCCTTACGTGAAGGACATGTACTGGTTGTTCCAAAAACCGAAGTGGATAATCTTTTTGACCTGCCCCATGAGTATCTGGAGGAAATGCTGCTGTTTGCCCAGCCTATTGCCAAGGCCATTGAAAAAGCCTTTGCCTGTAACCGTTGTGGCATCAGTGTTATTGGTTTGGAAGTACCGCATGCCCATATGCACCTGGTGCCTATCAATTCATCCAACGACCTCAATTTTACACAATCAAAACCCCAGGCAGCTGCCGAAAGTTTGAAAAAAGTGCAGGAAAAAATCCTGGCAGCGCTTCGCTGAATTCAAACGGATACAATAGCTTTATTTCAGGAGCACTATTATCTTATTTTTTGCGGGTTCTTGTTTACAAAATCATCCCAGCCTCTGAATCCTTTGGAAGCTTTTGCCATGAATGAACTGGCCTGGAAATGATGACACATGGCAACGGCCAGGGCATCAGTAGCATCATAGGAAGCAGGTTCACCCTCTAATGCCAGTAAATGCCGGAGCATTTTCCAGACCTGTTCTTTGTCGGCATTTCCATTTCCTGTAACGGATTGTTTTACTTTTTTGGGAGAATATTCGGTAACGGGTAAACCCGCGCTCATGGCAGCCGCGATGGCAACGCCCTGGGCTCTTCCCAGTTTCAGCATGCTTTGGACATTCTTGCCAAAAAATGGAGCTTCTATGGCAAATTCGTGGGGTCTGAATTTCCTGATCAGCTCATCCACTTTTTGATGTATCAGTTTTAATCTTTCATGATTATCCTTCCTGCCGGAAAGTTTTAATACCTGCATTTCACGCATCCTGATCCCTTTTTCCGTTACCTCGATAATTCCATATCCCATCAGGAGAGTGCCGGGGTCTATACCGAGGATTATTTTCGAAGGCTTTTGCAAAGGGATACTATTTTTACAAGATTAATGAAGCTGAACCAAAATATCAAACGCTTTATCAACTACTTCCTCGGACCTTTACTTTTTGCCTGGTTATCCTGGTCTATTTACCGTCATATCCAGGAACAACCCAATTTAGAAAAAGCCTGGGCAAAGATCAGGGATTCTTTTAGTAGTTCCCTTGTCTGGAACCTGGTAATCGCGATTATGCTCATGTTTGTAAACTGGTCGCTCGAAGCTTATAAATGGAAAATATCTGTGAAGGCCATCCAGGACATTTCATTTAGCCGGGCCTTTAAAGCCGTTTTATCCGGGGTCTCTTTTTCCGTCAGTACACCTAACCGGATGGGTGAATACCTGGGCCGGGTATTATATATGGATGAAGGGAACCGCCTGCGCACCATTGCTCTTACGATTACTGGCAGTATCAGCCAACTATTGGTAACGCTGTTCATGGGAGGGATAGGATTATTGGTACTTCGCCCGGAAATAGAAGCCAGTGGGTTGGTAAGCTCCATCTGGATGCAGGTTTTACTATATGGCGTGGGAGCCGCCATCCTGGTTTTAACAGTTTTTTATTTCCGGCTTTCCTGGTTGATACGCATGGTTGACCGTTTGCCGGGCAGCAGCCGATTCGCTTACCTGGTAAGGGCCCTGGAGGATTTTGATGCAACTTTACTGCTGAGGTTGTTGTCATTATCTGCATTGAGGTTCGTCGTTTTTATCGTTCAGTATTACCTGTTATTCCGGCTCTTCAATGTTGAATTATCCTGGTGGCAGGCATGGTGGTCGGTAAGCGTAATGTTCCTGGTCATGGCAGTCATTCCTACGTTTGCGATAGCGGAATTGGGCATGCGGGGAGAGATCAGCATCAAACTGATCGGGTTATTCAGTATTAATAACCTGGGCATCTGGATGACTTCTATGACAGTCTGGCTGGTAAACCTGATTCTGCCGGCCGTGGCAGGTAGTTTACTAATTTTGGGTATCCGGAAAATTTTTACCGGGAAAAAAGAAACCGGCCAGGACCCTGAAAACCCGGCCCTATCAAATAAATGATTTGCATGAAAGGATTGAAGATTTTTGCCCCCCTGGCATTGGCCCTGTTCAGTTTTTCGACCGAGGCAGAAGCCCCGTATACTGAGTTTTGCGGCATTCAAAACCGCTCTTTTAAAGTGGGAGAACAGATTACTTATACTGTATTCTATTCGGTGGTGGGCGCCTATATCAATGCCGGCAACGCTACGTTTAGCAGCCAGCTCGAAACATTCAATAATCGCCCTGTTTTCCATATTACCGGTGAAGGCAAAACCAATTCATCCTACGATTGGATCTATAAAGTGAGAGATAAGTATGAGACCTTTATTGATACGGCTACCATGCAACCCCTCAAGTTCATCCGCAATGTGAACGAGGGCGGGTATAAAAAATACCAGAATATCACGTTCAATAAATCCGCCAATACTGCCATCGCCACCGATGGTGTGTTTAAAGTACCTGCCTGTGTTCAGGATGTAATGAGCGCCATGTACTATGCCCGGAATGTGGATTTTTCCAACCTGCAGCCCAATGACCGTATCCCTTTTTCGATGTTCCTGGATAACGAAGTATTCAATATGTATATCCGTTATGTTGGAAAGGAAACCGTCAAGACTAAATATGGCAAATTCAACACCATCAAAATAAGGCCCTTGCTGTTAAAGGGGCAGGTATTTGAGGGCGGTGAAAACATGACAGTATGGATCACCGATGATGAGAATCATATACCGGTAAGGATTGAAAGCCCCCTGGTAGTTGGTAAGATCAAGGTAGATATGATGAGCCATGATAACCTGCGTCATCCCCTGACTTCGCTGATCAGGAGAAAATAAAACTGAACAGGAAGGGGGAAATGGCGGGTGGATAAAGGGGAAGATTTTTTTTCTTCTTACATATCTTCCAATTTAAAAAACTCTTTAGGTCTTATACCTTTTTCTGTTGCCTGCAGGTTGCAGCATTCATGAACAGGATCATGCTCAAAAAAAAGGAGATAGTCATTTTCCAGCGCCTCGTCCAGGAATGATTTTTTTTCCTGCAGGGTGGTCAGCGGAAACATATCGTAGGCCATAACATAGGGGAGTGGTATATGCCCCTGGGAAGGCAGCAGGTCGGCCATATAAACCAGGATTTTGTTTTTATAGGTTAATTGGGGCAACATCATTGCTTCCGTATGCCCGTTTACGAAACGGGTATCCATGACCGGGGAAAAATTCGTTTTCCCTAATCTTCCTTCTTCCCCTTTCGCTACCTCAATGAATTTTAACCGGCCGCTTTCTTCGATGGGCAGGATATTTTCCTTCAAAAAAGAAGCTTTTTCCCTTTCATTGGGCCGGATAGCCCAATTCCAGTGTTCCTGGTTGCTCCAGTATACAGCATTCTTAAAGGCAGGAACCAGTTTCCCGTTTTCCCGGCTGATACTGCCCCCGCAATGATCAAAATGCAAGTGGGTAAGAAATACATCTGTAATATCGTCGCGATGGAAGCCGTGGCGCGATAAGGATTTGTCAAGTGTATCATCCCCGTGCAGGAAATAATAGCCGAAGAATTTGGCGTCCTGTTTATTGCCCATTCCGTTATCAATTAGTATTAACCTGTCTCCATCTTCTACCAGCAGGCAACGCAAGGCCCAGGAGCACATATTATTCTCATCAGCCGGGTTGATCTTATGCCAGATGCTTTTTGGCACTACGCCGAACATGGCCCCGCCATCGAGTTTAAAATAACCGGTATTGATACTATACAAGTTCATGGTTGGTTTTTTTGGCGGCGGCGGCATATAGTAACAGCAGGAACCCGATTATAAAAAAACCGATCAATGCGAGTACCGAATTGCGCTGTGAGCCGCTTTGTTCTGTAATAAACCCAAAGCTGACAATACCAACTACGGCAGCAATCTTTTCTGTTACATCGTAAAAACTGAAAAAGGAAACAGTGTCTTTTGTTTCCGGGATCAGTTTAGCATGGGTGGAGCGGCTTAAGGATTGAATACCTCCCATGACAAATCCCACTACGCTGCCGAGTGCATAAAATTCATAGATGCCACCTGTCGGAACAAAATAGGCGGCTATGCAAATACCCACCCATAAAACAACCAATACCATCAGGGTTCTAAGGTTTCCAATTTTCGAAGAGAGCCAGGAAATGGCTAAAGCCCCGGGAATGGCGATCAGTTGAATGATCAGGATGGCAATGATCAGGTTGGAAGTCGGGATTTCAAGTTCTTCTTTTCCATACAATGCCGCCACCAGCATTACTGTTTGCACGCCCATATTGTAAAAAAAGAAAGCCATCAGGAATCGTTTGAGCTTGGGCATTTTCCGAACCTGCCTCCATACTTTTTCCAGTTCTTTATAACCTTTCGAAAGTATATTATGCTTCAGATCACCGGTGCCGGCTGGTATAGGTCTTGGAAGACGGCTCAGGGCGACTTGGCCAAAACTCCACCACCAGATGCCTACCAGGAAAAAAGAGATCTGGGCTCCTTTACCTTCAGTAATCCCAAAGAACTCGTAATTCAATACAAATGCAAAACAGATGAGTTGTAACAAAACGCTCCCTACATATCCATAGGCAAATCCCCTGGCACTGACCCGGTCCCGGTCTTCGGGTGCTGCTATTTCCGGCAGGAAAGAATTATAAAACACCTGGCTGCCCCAGAAACCCACGCAGGCAATGATCATCGCGCCAATACCCAGTCCCAGGGTGCTCCGCTCGAAAAAATACAGGGTGGCACAGGCCAGGCTTCCCATCGTCAGGAAAAAATTGAGGAAGAATTTCTTATTTCCTTTATAATCGGCAATGGAAGAAAGCAGGGGTGACATGATCGCCACGATAAACATGGCCAGTGCCAGGGAATAGTTATAAAGGGCGGTGTTTTCAAATTGTCTTCCCAAAAAAGTAACGGCCGTACCTGATACCCTTGCATCATCTACTGCTATGGTTTCAAAATAAGTGGGAAAAATCGTGGAAGTGATCACCAGGTTATAAGCCGAATTGCCCCAGTCATACATGGCCCATCCGTTTATAACCTTTTTTGAAGCAGTTTGCATGGGAAAAATTGTAAAAATGAAATTAAGGATAAGGAACGATAAACAAGCCGGGACGCCGGTAAGTAGATGAATTCCCTGCTCGCTTTATAGCCACAGCGATAAGGAGGGGATTGGGATAGAATGCCCTGTTTTTATTTGATCACGCCTGTTGCCAATAGAATCATCAACAGGATACCGGCCAGTATCCGGTAAATGCCAAATACCCTGAATCCATATAGTTTAAGGTAGGTGATAAAAAAGCGGATGGCCAGGATTGCGACAATAAATGCAACGATATTACCGACGATAAAAGCCATCGTATTTTCGCGGGTTGCCATGATGATCTCAATACCTTTTTTCTCCAAACCCGGCGCACCCCAGTCTTTTAAGAATAGAGAATAGGCTGTGGCTGCAAACATGGTAGGTACGGCCAGGAAAAAAGAGAATTCAGCGGCAAAATTGCGTGTCAGTTTCTGTTGCATGCCCCCGATTATGGAGGCCGCACTGCGGCTAACCCCGGGAATCATAGCCAGCACCTGCCAGATCCCGATCAGGAACGATTTTTTGTAGGTAAGCTTTTCATCGGCTTCCACCAGTTCAGCTCTGGTTGTTTCCGCCGCCAGCAGGTCGGCCGGCTGACCGCTGGCCTGGTTAAACCATTTGTCAACAAATAATAAAACTACACCTCCCAATAATAAACTCAGGGCAACAATCAGAGGACTTTCAAGCATTCGATCGATGGTATCTCCGAATAAAAAACCCAATAGTAAGGCGGGGATTACACCCACCGCCAGTTTAATATAAAAATCAAAGCGGTTGAACTGGAAGAATTTTCGCCAGTATAATACCACAACAGCCAGGATAGCTCCCAATTGAATCGCGATTTCAAAAACCTTGGTAAATTCATCTTTATGGATGCCGAGCAGGGAACTGGCTATTATCATATGGCCTGTGGAGGAAACCGGCAGGAATTCTGTCAGGCCTTCTACGATTGCTATGATAATTGCTTCAATAATACCCATTTTTCAAAGTTGGTTAACGGCTTCAATAAAACAAAACGGCGATTGGCTTCTGCCTACCGCCGTCAATATAGTGGAAGCGTTCAATGAATCAAGCTTCTTTGGATTTTTTGAATATGGCATAGATCTCGATCACCAGTCCTGCCAGGATCAGGATAGGGGCGATGGTAATCCGCGTTGTACTGTAAACGGCATTGGGATCAAATACAGCTGGATTATCGCTTTTACCGCCTGCCATCAGGAACATGCCGATGGCCATTACTACCAACCCGATCAGCATCCAGGTATAATTCTCTTTATTAAAAATTGACGGGGTCGGTTTCTTTTCTGCCATAGTCGCTTTTTTTGACCGTGCAATATAGGTAAATTAAGATTATAGATAAAAGGGAAAAGATAGTTGCGTTTTGGAAGAAGTTTCTTTCAGCCAGATTAGCTAGTAAAGGTCATCGAGCTTCATCTTCAGGTATTTGATGATACTGCGGTGGGTACTGAACAGGGTGATGCAAATTCCCAGTATGATCAGGCCGGCAAAAAGTAGCAACAGGCTGGTATTATCATGGATGGCTTTCATTTCGGGCACATATCTTTCCGCAAAGAAAACGATCAGGTATACGGCGGCAACTGCGATGGCCCCGCTCAACGCTCCGTTGATAATAGCCCTTAAATTCATGGGTTTGGCAATAAACCAGCGGGTAGCACCCACCATTTGCATGGTTTTGATCAAAAACCGGTTGCTGAACATGGCCAGGCGGATGGTATTATCGATGAGTATAATGACCACAATAGCCAGGATAATTGCCACCGCCAGCAGGATCATGCTGACACGACGGATATTATTGTTCAGGTTGTCGACCAGTGCCTGCTGGTATTTTACATCGCTCACATAGGTCTGTTGCTCCAGGTCTGCCTCGATGGCCGCCAGGCTGTCGACTGTGACATATTCCTGTTTTAATTTGAAATCAATACTATTGGGCAGGGGATTTTCAGTGAGGATTTTATCCCAGTCCTCGTTCCCGTCCTCCATGTATTTTTTCTTGGCCATTTCCTTGGTCAC
>DASUMO010000375.1:0-9240 GCA_036277695.1 Chitinophagaceae bacterium | reverse complement strand
ACCCCGATGTGGCAAACGGTAAATTTGATTTGCATACCACGTTTAAGAACCCGGGTATTTATCGTGGCTGGATTCAATTCCAGGCGGATGGTAAAGTGCATACGGTTGACTTCACCATGAATGTGGTGAAAGGGGAAGCGGCGGATATTCAGAAGGCCTCTGAAGGACATCCCTCGCCAGGTTCCGATCATTCTAACCATTAATTATCCAACAACAAGATTATGAGAAAGCTTGCGTTGTTATTTATTACCGTATGTTTCCTGCTTGCCTGTTCAAATGATGGAACGGGTAAGCAAGAGACAGCTCACAAACATGACTCAACGGCTGAACAGCAAAAAAAGGATACCACTAAAAAAAGTATCCCTTCCGAGACGAAAAAATGGATCGGAAATACAGAGATTAAAATAAACTACCACTCACCTGCGGTAAGAGGCAGGGTTATTTGGGGAGGATTAGTCCCTTATGATGCCGTTTGGGTTACAGGCGCTCACAGTGCAACAACACTGGAAACAAATAAGGATTTCAAGATGGGGAATAAGCTGATTCCTGCCGGTAAATATGCTTTGTTCACCATTCCGGGTAAAGAAGAATGGACAGTTATCGTAAATAAAAACTGGAACCAGCATTTAGCTGATGATTATTCCGAATCGGAAGACTTAGTAAGAGTTAAAGTAAAACCCGAAGCGACCAATGGGATAACAGAAAGGCTGAACTATGAGATAGCTCAAACCGGCGACCGGGCAGCCGCAATCATGATAAGCTGGGAAAAGATCCGCGTTTCGTTTCCCATAGAACTCAGTAATTAAAGAATCGGTTATGCTGAACAGGCTTATAGAATTTTCATTAAAGAACAGGCTATTTGTCATTGCCCTGGCATCACTCATTATGGTGTATGGCGTATTCACGCTGGTTAATCTGCCGGTTGATGTATTACCCGACCTGAATCGTCCCAGGGTAACGATTTTCCTCGAAGCGGGCGGCATGGCTCCGGAAGAAGTGGAGACACAGGCCAACCTCCCTGTAGAAACTGCGTTGAATGGCGCACCGGGTGTGGAAGTAGTCCGTTCGGTGGCATCACCTGGCCTTGGAATGGTTTTCGTGGAATTCGATTGGAAAACGGATGTTTATCGCGCCAGGCAATTAACTGCCGAGAAATTGCAAACAGTTGAAATGCCGGAAGGCATAACTCCCCAGCTCGGGCCTATCAGTTCCATTATGGGGCAAATCATGCTGATCGCCCTAACCAGTGATACCACGTCGCCCATGGATTTGCGAACGATCGCTGACTTTACACTGCGCCGGAGATTAATGAGTGTGAAGGGAGTTTCCCAGGTCATTCCCATTGGAGGAGAAAGGATGCAATACCAGGTATTGGTATCGCCGGAAAAAATGCGGCAGTATAATGTTACCATTGAAGATATTGATGCTGCTCTCCAGCTGACCAATCAAAATTCAACAGGCGGATTTGTCAACAATGCCGGATCAGAAGTTTTGATAAGAAATATAGCCAGGACAACTGATATCAATGAGATCGCCAGTACGGTGGTCAAAGGTGAAAGTGGCGTTATTATTACGTTAGACAGGGTGGCCGAAGTAAAATTGGGAGGAGCTATCAAAAGAGGAGATGGTTCATTTAAAGGCAGGCCTGCCGTGATCTTAAGTATCGAAAAGCAACCCACCGCCAGTACGGTAACGCTGACGGACGATATCCTGGAAGCAATTGAAGAAATACAAAGTTCCTTACCAAAAGACGTAACGATACATACTGATGTTTTCCAGCAGAAGAATTTTATTGTAAACTCACTGCGCAACGTTGAACATGCTTTAAGAGATGGGGCGATCCTGGTGATCATTATCCTATTCCTCTTTTTGCTGAATTTCAGAACAACCATAATCACGCTAACCGCAATTCCGCTTTCCCTGATCATCACGGCGATCGTTTTTAAACTGTTTGATATCTCCATTAACACATTAACCCTCGGGGGCCTTGCCATTGCCATCGGGGAACTGGTGGATGATGCCATTGTAGACGTAGAAAACGTGTATCGCCGCTTAAAAGAAAACTGGGCCCTCCCCAAAGAGCAAAGAAAACCCCTGCTTAAAGTAATTTATGATGCCAGCAGTGAAGTCAGGAATTCGATAGTGTATGCTACCGTTATCGTGGTTTTGGTATTCATACCCTTATTTTATTTACAGGGCATCGAGGGAAAAATATTTGCGCCGCTGGGTATCGCCTATATTACGTCAATTATCGCCTCTCTCTTTGTCTCTTTAACAGTTACTCCGGCCCTTTGTAGTTACCTGCTTAGCAAACCTGTTCACTTAAGTCATGTTAATTTAAAATGGTGGAGAAGAAAAAACAGGATAGCAAAGAACGCCCCATTATCCCAGGGCGATACGGCTGTTCCGCCTGCAACGCCCGACAAGAACAATAGCCAGCAAGACAGTCCCATGGTTCGATGGCTCAAAAAACAAGACTTAAAGATTTTGCATTGGAGCTTGGGACGTACAAGATCCGTTATCATCGGATCGGCACTCCTGATTGTAACTTCATTTGCCATTATTCCCTTTTTGGGAACCGAGTTCCTGCCGGCTTTTAATGAAGGAAGCTTTACGGTTACAGTCATTGCCCCGGCCGGCACCTCACTGGAAGAATCCAATAAAATTGGAAATATTGCCGAACATCAGATTTTAAAAGTGGATGGAGTGGCGTTGACATCGCGCAGAACAGGTCGTGCCGAACTGGATGAACATGCCGAACCCCCCAGTTATTCGGAAATTGACGTGGCGCTGGAAAATGGAAAAAATGCCAGGGGCCGGGATGCAATCCTGGAAGATATACGCCATAACCTGGAAGTATTAAAAGGTGTAAGTATAAATATTGGCCAGCCTATCTCCCATCGCCTTGATCACCTCTTGTCGGGTGTGAGGGCACAGGTCGCCATTAAAATATTCGGAAATGACTTACTGACACTTCGGTCAGCAGCGGGTGAAGTACAAAACGTAATCAGCGATATTGAAGGTGTAGTGGATGCCCAGGTTGAAAACCAGGTGATGATTCCCCAACTCATGATACGCATCGACAGGAATAAAATTCAGCAATACGGCTTGCAGGTGGGCGAGGTAGCGGAAGAACTGGAAACTTTTTACAACGGGAAAACGGCCAGCCAGGTGATCCAGGGCCAGCAAAGTTTTGACCTGGTGGTAAGGGTCAGTGATAGTATCCGATCAAATATCGAGCAAATCAAAAACACGCCTATCGCGACCGCCAACGGGGCATTGATACCCTTGCAGCAGCTGGCTTCCGTACAATTGGAAAACAGTGTTAACCAGATCAATCATGAAAATACACAGCGTAGAATTGTGATTTCAGCCAATGTGCAGGACAGGGATTTGGGCAGTACTGTAACAGAGATGCAGGAAGCTGTGAAAAATAGTATAGACTTGCCCCAGGGATATTATATTGAATGGGGCGGGCAGTTTGAAAGCCAGCAATCCGCATCAAAGCTGATCACCATTTTGAGCTTTTTCTCCTTTGCCGGCATTTTCCTGGTCCTCTACAGCCATTTTAAATCCTGGCAAATTGCCCTGCAGATCATGCTGAATATTCCGTTGGCCCTGATCGGGAGTGTGGTTGCTGTTATGCTTACAGGTGGAGTGTTTTCCATTGCCACCCTGGTAGGCTTTATTACCCTTACGGGGATTGCTTCAAGAAACGGGATCATGATGATATCGCACTATATTCACCTGATCGAGCATGAAGGAGAACAATTCAATGACAAAATGATCATAAGAGGTTCGCAGGAAAGACTGGTCCCGGTGCTGATGACCGCGCTTGTCGCAGCTTTAGCGCTGATACCCCTGACACTGGACCCTTCCGCACCCGGTAAAGAAATTCTTTACCCGGTTGCCACGGTTATTCTGGGAGGATTAATCAGCTCCACCTTGCTGGATATCATTGTTACCCCGGTTGTATTCAAGAAATTTGGAAAGAAAGCCCTCGATAACTATTTTAAATCAAAATCCCGGGAAAAAGAATTATTCTGATCATTGCAATTTATCATAATCCGCAAACCAAAAAAATAATGTCGAATTTATTGTTTAGCCTGTTACTGCTTATTTTGGTAAGCGCCTGCGAAAACGCTTCAAACAAAACCAGCGATCAAACAATTGATTCTTCTGTTGGGCAGGCCGGTATGAAAGAAATGATGGATTCACCTGCGGATTCGGTAAGCGCCGAACCTTATTTATTCACTGATAAAAATGGCTTGGTTTATTTATCATGGGTCGAAAAAACAAAGGAAAAGAGCTCATTGAAGTTTGCTGAACTAAAGAATGATCAATGGTCGGAACCACGGGTCATAAGTTCGGGAGATAATTGGTTTGTCAACTGGGCGGATTATCCGTTATTGGCGGCTGATGGCAAAAATAACCTGGTCGCTCATTTTTTAGAAAAAAGTGCAAAGGGAACCTATACATACGATGTGAAACTAACCCTGTCGGCCGACCAGGGCAAAACCTGGAGCCAACCAAAAATCCTGCATGACGATGGCATAAAAGCCGAACACGGATTTGTTTCCATGATTCCTTACGACGATATTTATTTTGTTACCTGGCTGGATGGGAGAAATGCTGCCATGGAAGGAGACGGGGATCATAACGGGGGACATCATGGCCAAATGACAATAAGAGCAGCTTTGGTTGATAAGCTGGGAAGCAAAATAAAGGAATGGGAGCTGGACAACCGGGTATGTGATTGCTGCCAGACTACGGCTGCCTTAACCGCTAATGGACCCGTGGTGCTCTACCGCGACCGTTCACATAATGAAACCAGGGATATTTCGATCGTTCGCTATATCAATGGCGAATGGACTTCTCCCAAAACCATTTTCCCGGATAACTGGAAAATTGAAGCCTGCCCCGTAAACGGTCCCAGGGCTGATGCAATAGGAAATGACCTGGCGGTAGCATGGTTTACAGCGCCGGATAAAAACAACAGGGTCTATATTGCTTTCTCCGGGGATGGAGGTGCCAACTTCAATTCCCCGATTCGAATTGATGAGGGAAAACCGATTGGCCGTGTGGATCTCCTGATGCTGGACAGCACAACTGCTCTTGTGAGTTGGATGGAAGGCCCGGTGATTAAGGTGATTAAAGTTTCTAAAGATGGGAGAAAAGAAAGTTCACAAATCGTTGCGATTTCCTCTGAATCCAGGTCAAGTGGCTTTCCACAGATGACGAAGTCGGGTAATGCTATCATTTTTGCCTGGACGGATACGAAAGAAAAAAGGATAAAAGTTGGGAGGCTATCGTTGCAATGAACCAGGTTGATCATAAACAGCTCCGGCTATGACCATAGTCATTTTTATCAGGTAATTATTGGGTTTAATTTTATTCAAAGGTTGACCCGAGGGGGATCGGTTGAATAGGAGGATAGATATAGCTGTTTAAATGACAGTAAACTATTTGACCTAAAAACGGAATAAAAGCTGTTTTTCAACCAGGAAATTTTTCGGGTCAGTCAGAGGTTGGTAGAATAACAATTGTAAAAGATAATAAACTACCAGCTTCAAATTAAGGCGGGCAGTAATGCCCGCCTTTCAATTTAATTCTATCTCACAAGCGACCCGAAAAGCTGCCTGCACCCGTACTCTTCACATTGGAACCTCGAATTCAGAAGCCTTAACCTGGCTGTCTGCAGGCGATCCGGGGCCAGATTATGGTACTACCATTTCTCCTGGAAATTTCTTATTTTACAGAACCACTTAATGTTTGGCCTGCAAACGAGAAACGGAACAACATTGTAGCTAACGACCCCAAGATCCATCCTTATCATAAGCCGATACTGACCTGGTGAAGAACTTTACCATCAAAACCAAATATGAAAAAGTTCATCGTTCTCATCGGCTTACTGGCACTGTTATCCTGCCAGAAAGAATCTCCCGAACCGAACAACCCGGGCACGAAGATGCAGGTTGAGCCCATGTCGAACAGCTGTGCAGTCGTCATCGCCATACTTTTCGTTACCTCCCAGTACAGCTGTGATATGTACATTTTTACTTTAAGGCTGAACGTAGTGAGGCAACACTTAGTACCGCCCGGATCACCGATATACAATATTGGAGACTTTTACTGCCCCGAAACGCAATAAGACTTTAGCCTTTATCAGCTATTGCATGTGTTGAAAGAAGAAGTGAAATGGTAAAATTCTCATTTCCATCTAAAAATTATTCGTCCTCTCGAACCGAACCTTTATTTTTGCCCTCCCAAATTGGAGACTTGTCCGAGTGGTTGAAGGAGCACGCCTGGAAAGTGTGTATACCTCAAAAGGGTATCGAGGGTTCGAATCCCTCAGTCTCCGCCTCAGCTCGCCAAAGAATTAACAAAGGCGAGCTTTTTTTGTACTAATAGAACTGTTATTCGTAATGCCCGAGGCTTCTAAATAGTTTTTTCGCATTTCCTGTCGTGATCCGGGCAATCTCTTCTTTATCCAACTGTTTTATCTCCGAAAGCTTTTGTAATACGTATTTGAGATAAGCCGGTTCATTCCGCTTTCCCCTGTATGGCAGGGGCGCCAGGTAAGGAGCATCGGTTTCCAATACAATATTCTCAAGACCGATTTCTGCCATTAATTTGTCGAGACCGCTGTTCTTAAACGTGAGCACGCCTCCAATACCCAGGTAAAAACCCAGGTCAATAACCTTTTGGGCCTGTATAAGATCCCCCGAAAAACAATGAAAGACCCCTTTTGCGCCCTTCGGGCTGAATTCCGAAACCACTTGAATACATTCGTCAGTTGCATTCCGGGAATGAATGGAAACAGGGATTTTATAGTGAATGGATAATTCCAGTTGTTGACGAAAGGCCTGGTATTGTTGCTCAGTAAAATTACGGTCCCAATAAAAATCCAGGCCTATCTCCCCTACCGCAACAAAAGCCCTTTTTTCAAACCATTCCCTGACGATCTTTAATTCTTCCCCGACATTTTCTTTTACAGAGCAGGGATGTAAGCCCATCATGGCCCGGCAATTACTGTTTGCTGTTTCAAGCTCCAGCAACCGGTCGTGACTACCCGAATCAATAGCCGGCAAAAGGATTTTTTCAACTCCTTCTTTACCAGCTCTTTCGAGCATGGCAGTCCGGTCCTGGTCAAATTCTTCGAGGTAAATATGCGAATGGGTATCGATTAAGGTCATTTGAAAACCGTATTTCCGGCAAAGCTGGTCAAAAAAATCTAAGAATCCGTTAAACTTCCTCCAATAAAGCCCATCTTATTGACGTTAAACTTTTTACACTATAAAACCAACTATATGAAATACAGGATTTACCTACCCGGCCTGGCCAGTCTGCTCTCTGTTCTATTCCTATTGTTTGTCGTTTCATGTTCCAAAGAAAAGAGCAGTGGTGAAACCAATCAAGAGGAGGAACAGGTGTCGATGGTATCCACTGAGTCGGAAGCAGAGGCCGAAATGGTATATAATGGAGTATTTGATGATGTGATGGGAGTAAATGATGATGTGGGTATGGCGGGAACAGGCATTTTCGGCCGCTCCGCCATAGCAGTTGAGCCCGGTTCGCCGGAAATGGCCCGTCCCCTGGCCTGTTTTACGGTTTCCGTTACTCATCCAGCCAATACACTGTTTCCTGCCCGCGTTGTAATTGACTTTGGGGCTACCCCCTGTATGGGACCTGATGGTCATACCCGGCGCGGTAAAATTGTGATTGAATATACCAATCGCCTGATCATCCCGGGCGCAATTGCCGCCACGAGCTTCCAGGATTTTTATTTTGACAGTATAAAAGTGGAAGGGACGCATAAGATCACAAATACCAGTTCACCCCTCGGCACTTTACCACTCTCGCGCCAATTCAAGGCCGAGGTTATAAATGGCAAGCTGACCCATCCAAACGGAAATTTTGTAGAATGGAACAGTACTAAAACTGTAACACAGATTGAAGGATTAATTACTCCCGACCGCCCGCTGGATGATATTTTCAAGATCGAAGGGGCGTCCAGGGGCAGGGCTAAGCGTGGAAATCTCCTGGTGGCATGGGAATCCAATGTGGTTGAACCCCTTATCAAGAAGTTTACCTGCCGTTGGATTGTAAAAGGAATTGTGCGAACCCTGCGGGTTAATGCCACTGCAAACAGCCCATGGGTATCCAGCCTGAATTTTGGAAATGGCACTTGCGACAACCAGGCGGTGGTAACAATTAATGGAGTTAGCCGCCAAATTACTTTGCGGTAATTAAAAAATTATTATACCTTTAAACCAGTTTTCATAGGGTACGGATTAAAAACGGGCCAGGGTTTCTACCCAGGCCCTAACTTTTTTTAGAGGCAACCCCACTATTTACAGCCAGTTATTTACAAATAAGGATAATACTGCAGTCGTGATGCTTCTACTATAATCTCTCAAAACGATACCCTTTTTCACTAAAAAAATGAAGCACTTTGGGCAAGGTATATTGCAATAAAGGATATGCTTTTTCGCTGTCATGAAATACGACAATAGAGCCGGGTCCTGCGTTAAGAATCACGTTTTGTAAACAACGTTCCCTGGTCATGTTACTATCAAAATCACCACTCAGCACCGACCACATGATGATCTTCGTATCGTTTGTTTTCATAACCCGCGAAAGATTTTTCGCCTGGAACCGGGTGATCTTTCCATAAGGAGGTCGGAATAAGCGGGAATCAATAGACCGGGCTGCAAGGGCAATATCTTCCAGGTAAAGTTGATCGTTTGTTTTCCATCCATTCAAATGATGCTGGGTATGATTGCCCACGCTATGACCTTCTTCCAGTATGCGCCTGAATAAATCCGGTTGAGCCTGCACATTTTTTCCAATACAGAAAAATGTAGCCCTTGCATTGTACTTTCTTAATTCTTCCAGCACAAAGACCGTGGCTTCGGGATGAGGGCCATCATCAAATGTGAGATAAATGATCTTCTCTTTTGTACCAATCTCCCAGGTATAAGCCGGGTATAATTTTTTCAGGATCCAGGGAGTCTTTACCGGATACCACCTGATCTCCTGGTAAGAGGGCCGTACTGCATTACCTTTTGCAACCTGGTTTCCCATTGTTATACAATTGACCCAAAACTAAGAAAGATTCCCATGAAGGTTGAACAGGGGTAAAATTCGAAAGTTTCCTGAAGACAGTTTAATACTGGCGGAAATCCGAAAGGTTCCTTAGTATGGTTGAATGGTTGTTGAATAGTTGTTGAACCGTGG
>DASUMO010000374.1:0-8137 GCA_036277695.1 Chitinophagaceae bacterium | reverse complement strand
GCTGAAAGATAAATTCCTGGACGAGGCGTTTAACCATCTCGAAGATATCGCTGTCCTTTCCAAACGTAAACAACCTTTAAAGGAACTGGCTCATTTCCTGGTTAAACGAGATCATTAGTTAAATGATGACCCGGAAATTTTCTTTTAGATATATGTAGAGCTGATGTCCAACCCATTTGCCAGGCAGATGGCAATGATCACCACATCGATCAACAGGCTGGCAAAGAATACCGGTAAGGTAATTTTAGTTGGTAAGGCAGCCAGGTTAGTGATCAGGGTCATTGCCATGGCGCCGATTGCGAATGGCCATAAGATAAAGCTATTCCCCGAGAGCAATATCGCTGCAACAGTAATGATGGTAAAAACACAGCCATGCCCAAAAATGGCAATCGCCAGCCACATAAACCGGTTCTCTTCCTGTCCATCGGCCCACTTTATGAACTTTTTCCAGGCAGAAACACCAGCCTCTTTCTTTACGTATGCAGGGGAGTAGGTTTGTTGAATCGTATTCATGATTGATTGGTTTTATGGCAACAAAATTCCTGCCTGTCCATCCGGCGGAGCATGATCATCGTTTTGCATTTACCTGATTTTTATCAGTAATGAACATGCTGAAACCTAAAAATTATCTTATTAGCAAGTTTGGTAATCAATATTTTCCCTATTTTGAACCAATTAAAACCAAGGACCAATGGCGAATCCCCTTTTTCGGAAGAAAAAAATCGAATCCATACTTGCTGAAGGCGGTGATGAAACACATGGGGCCGGTTTGAAAAGAGTTCTTTCGGTAAGGGACCTTACCTTTTTTGGGATTGCAGCGATCATCGGCGCAGGAAGTTTCAGCAGCCTGGGTGAGGCCGTTTTTAAAGGCGGACCAGGAGTGGTTGTCTTATTTGTTATTACGGGGATTGCCTGTGCCTTTACTGCTTTCTGTTATTCTGAGTTTGCCAGCCGCATCCCTGTTGCAGGGAGTGCCTATACGTATTCCTATGCCAGTTTTGGCGAATTGTTCGCCTGGATCATCGGCTGGGCTCTCATTATGGAATATTCCATCGGGAATATTTATGTAGCATTCAGCTGGAGCGATTATTTCACATCCTTCCTGCAGAAAATTAATATTCATATACCGGATTATCTTACCTGTAGTTATAAGGAAGCAGAAAAAGCGGTTTTGGAAGGATCCGCCAATACGGAATCTATCAGTGCCTGGAATACAGCTCCCGTAATAGGTAATATGAGGATGATCCTGGACTTACCTGCCCTGGTCATCAACCTGCTGATTACTTATCTTGTTTACCGGGGTATTAAAGAGAGCCGGAATTTCAGCAATGCGATGGTGATTTTAAAGTTGGCGATCGTCGCCTTGGTCATTCTGGTAGGTGGGGCTCTGGTATTTTCGAACGGGCTCACGTTTAACTGGACCCCTCCCAATGATGAGGGCGTCAGGTCATTTATGCCAAATGGTTTTAGTGGTGTAATGGCGGCCGTAAGCGGGGTGTTCTTTGCTTATATTGGTTTTGATGCAGTAAGCGTGCTGGCAGAAGAAAGTAAGAACCCGCAGCGTGACCTGCCTAAAGGGATGATTTATTCACTGGTCATTTGCACCATAGCCTATATTCTCCTTTCACTGGTGCTGACCGGCGCCGTACATTATAAGAATTTTGACGGCATCGGCGATCCGCTCGCTTTTATCTTCGAATCCCAGAATTTAAATATCGGGTGGATGCAATTACTGGTTTCCATTTGCGCGGTTATCGCCATGACCAGCGTTTTACTGGTATTCCAGATGGGACAACCCAGGATTTGGATGAGTATGAGCCGCGATGGTTTACTGCCACCGGTTTTCCAGAAGATTCATGAACGATTCAAGACCCCGTCTTTTGCAACCATTGTTACCGGCCTGGTGGTAGGTATCCCGATTTTGTTTACCGATAAAACATTTGTGCTCGATTTTACCAGTATCGCTACCTTATTTGCCTTTGTACTGGTTTGTGGTGGCGTATTACTGATCCCGCGCAAGGAGAAGATCCCTGGTCGTTTCACCATACCTTATATCAATGGGCAATTCATCTACCCACTGATCATCGCACTGGCCATCTTTCTTTTTGCCAGCTATGGGCAAGGCTATTTCAGCGATGCTTTTAACCTGGACTTTTCCACAAACGAAGAGTATACCAGCGGTAAAGCCAGCTATATGGACCTGGCCACACCGAAGATTTCCATCCTTATCTTCTGGGCCATTTGCATCTTACTCAGTATTCTCACTCTTTTTAAAAAATATTCCCTGATCCCCCTGATGGGTGTTACAACCTGTCTTTATCTATTGACCGGTATGACCAAAAGCAACTGGGCCTGGTTCCTGGGTTGGTTATTGCTGGGACTCGTGGTTTATTTCCTGTATGGATTTCGGAAAAGCAAGCTGGCTGTAACGTGATAACTCGCTGCTCGCAGCTTCTTATTTTTGCACCATGAAATACCAGGTAGGAGATATTGTGCTGATCCTGCATTCCAATGAAGAGGGCAGGGTGGTGGACATCATCAATAATAACATGATGATGGTAGATGTAAAAGGGGTGACTTTCCCGGTCTATATGGACCAGGTAGATTTTCCTTATTTCAAACGGTTTACTGAAAAGAAAATAGTCCCGGCAAAAAAAGAAAAACGCTATGTTGACGATCTACGGAAGGAAAAAAGCCAGGGAAGTAAAAAAGTAGTCGACGGTGTTTGGTTAACTTTTTTACCGGTTATGGATACGGATGAATTCGGCGATGAAGTTGTGGAAGAACTAAAGCTTCACCTGGTAAACCGGACAGAAACAGCCTATAAATTTATCTATCGCCTGAAATTTTTTGGCAAAAAGGATTTTGAGCTCAGCAACCAAATTAATCCCTTTGAAGATTTCTATATCCATGATATCCCTTTTGCCGATTTGAATGATAGCCCTGGCTTTGAATTTGAATTTTCCCTACTTCAGCCCGATAAAATCAAAGCTCCGTTTTATGAAGCAGAAGTGAAGCTGAAGCCAAAGCAATTGTTTCTTAAAATTGAGGAAACCCGGAAAAAAAATGAAGCTACTTTTTCACAGCGATTGTTTGAGCAATACCCGGACAAACCGGTAGAACAGAAAGTGGAAATGGGACCCCTGGCAAACCGTGGCTTTAAAATTTATGATGCCACCCGGGGCCGGCAACACCTAGAATCACCCCGCAGCGTGGTTGACCTGCATATTGAAAAAATTACCGATGACTGGAAACACCTTAGTAATTATGAGATTGTCAGTCTCCAGTTAAAAACGTTTGAAAAATTTTATGAGCTGGCACTGGCACACCTGCAACCTTCATTGATTGTAATCCATGGAGTGGGGGAGGGCCGCCTGCGGGATGAGATCCATGATATACTCCGGCTAAAAAAGGAAGTCAAATCATTTGTAAACCAGTACGACCCGCGGTTTGGTTATGGGGCTACAGAAATTTTTTTCCAGTACTAATTCTCACCTCATTATCAAAATCCCGGTTGAAGAATAAGGTTAACAAAGCTTATTTGCCAAATACTTTAATTTTGCCAGGTTGCAAGCCAGCTATCGCCCCGGTAATTTCCGGGGAGGAAAGTCCGGACAGCACAGAGCAATGCACCGGTGAAGAGCCGGGTCCCGTTATATCGGGAACAGAGAGTGCCACAGAAAATAACTGCCTTATTCTCTTCGGGGATTAAGGTGAGGTTGAAAACGTGAGGTAAGAGCTCACGGCTTTTGATGGTAACATCAATCGCGGGTAAACCTTGCATGCTGAAATGCCACGTATAGTACCATTTGAGGGCTGCTCGCCCGAGGTACAGGGTAGGCAGATTGATCCCGCCGGGTAACCAGCGGGACAGATAAATGATAGCGATCGCAGCCCCTGGCTCGATACAGAATCCGGCTTAAGGCTTGCAGCTTTTTTGCAACTCATTTCCCGCTAATATAGCCGGCCAGTTCCATCATCCAGGCAATGCCGAGGTGAACCATCAGTCCTCCCCAGATTGATTTTGTATTTGCCACTACGATCCCCAATAAAATACCGCCAAAATAGGAACTGATGCATTCTCCCAATGGTTTCCCAAAATGAATGGTACAATAAAAACAAGCCATGGGCAGAATGGCATCCTTACCTGCCCATTTTAAGAAAGCCAGTACCAGGAATCCGCGAAAGAATAATTCGATACCTATAAAATCACTACCATAGGAGAGCTCAAAAACTAATTTATGCCACCAACTCAGGGGGGACCCGGTACCGGGATCCATCACCAGGTTCAGCTTAGGATATACCAACTGGAAATCAGTTTGAAGAGAAGCAGCCCCCACGAGTGGAATCATAAAAAGCAACATTAACCCATAGGGTCTCCAGTTAATTTGCCGGGTGCTGGTTCCATAAAATGGCTCATGAGGATCAAATATTTTCCAGCAAAAAAAAAGAATGAATCCAACCAGTAATAATAAGAATGGCCAATACACTATGATGTTCCAAAAATGATTCATGCCGGCATCAGCAGAAAGGGGCCAGGTAAAACTGAGGCCGGCCTTCAGCGAGAAGATGGCGGGTGCAATCAAAAGCAACTGATTAAATCGACCATGAACGAAAAACTGCTGTTTGGTAAGCAGCATGCAGAAAAGGTAAGGAATGGCAAAGGCCAGGACATAGATTCCATACCTTGCTGCAAATCGAGACCAGAAAAATTCAAAATCACTGATTTGGTCATCAATTTGATAGTTGTAATTGAAAAAGATCAGTAAAGCAGTGAAGAGGCTGGTTAACACCAGTAAACCTTTATCCGTTTCGTAAAAATACCTGTTGATATAGCCTATAATCGTCTTCATCCGGCCGGGAAAATAATTTTTTTTGCGTTGCTGTTAAACTTTCTTTCTGCGCTCAGCTCCAATGTTGCGTTAATGATTCCACAACCCTAAAAAAAGTATAGCCATGAAACTCTTATCACTTAACCGGATCTTTTTAGCATTGCTAATAACCTGCTCAATGATGATCCTTTTTTCCTGCCAGAAAGAAGATAGTATATCCAGCCCTGGTTCGACTTCAGTAACAGAAGAAGACGCCGCCCTCTATGCCGATGAAAGCACACAGGCTGAAGCCAGCTTTGATGATGCCGAAGATATCAGCATGACCGCCGCTGAAGAAGAAGGTTTTGTCAGCACCGCTGGTCGCCCGGCCGATCCCAATCGTCCTATTCTAACCTTTGAAGAACTCCGCCTGCGTATCGGTCATTGCGCCACCATTACCGTTACTCCTAACGACAGCACATATCCCAAAACGATCACGATCGATTTTGGTAATGGATGTCTTGGCCTGGATGGTAAGTTCCGCAGAGGTGCGATCATACTTCATCTTACTGGTCCTATCCGCCGCAGCGGTTCCGTATTGACGATCAGTTTCCGGAATTTTTATTTAAACCGGGCACATATAGAAGGAACCAAGGTGATCAGCAATCTCAGCGCAAATGGGAATATCAAATTCACGGTACAGGTTACTGGTGGAAAACTGACCTTTCCCACCGGCCGCGGTTATTCCTATGAGTCTCTGAAATATGTAAAACAGGTTGAAGGTGGTGCCACGGCCATTGTACGGGACGATGTATACACGATCGAAGGAAGATCGAAGACGGTATTCAATAATGGTGTGACGGTTCAACTGAACACAGAATCTCCGCTTGTGAAAAAAATTGTATGTCCCTGGATCAGCAACGGTACGCTTAAAATTAAGATCAATGACAGGGTGCTTTTCCTTGATTATGGTGCACCCGGTAATGGCGACTGCGATAATAAAGCCCTGCTCACCTGGAATAATGGTGCCAACCAACGACTGATAACCTTACCCTAATTAAGTTCAGCAAGTCGTTGTCAGCATAAGTCCTCCTATCAACAGGGGGACTTTCTATTTATTGGAGAATCTATTCTACAAAGTCAGTGAATCTTTTTTGCCAAATTTCTTCTTATCCATTGCACAGCTTTCTTCACATAATACTCGGGGTCCTTTTCAAGGGGGGCCATCAATTGCCGGATTGCAGCATGGTATTCGGGAATACGGGTGAACCATTCTACCATGACCAGCGATAACCTTCTTTGCCAGGGATCTTTTGATTTATTATATTTCGAAGCCAGCAGGAAAATTTCCTTTGCATGGGTCTTAACAATACTCCGCAGAAATTGAGTGCCCAGACCATCGCAGACTGCCCAGTTGTCGATGCTGCCAGCCAATTTCTTGAACAATAGCAAAAGCCTGGCGGGATCTTTTTTTCCTTCTTTTTCCATGATCTTGATGGCAATGATCTTTTCTTCCAGGGCTCCCGAAGCCCATAGTTCTTCAGCCAGTTTAAAGGAATAGGACTGGTAGGACTTTGCTATTGCATTCAGTTCCGGTGTTTTTATGCCATACATTTTTTGCTGACCGGGGACCATCCTGCCAAAGAAATCGAGGTTGGATTGATCCGCCTTTTCGGTTAACAATTGCCTGATTGCTGAAAGTTGTTGGGACATATAGCAGGCTTGATGTTACTGCTGGCAACTGGTTGGGTCAATGCAGGTAAAAATTTACCAGTGTAGAAACCTGTTTCATTTTTAATACCAGGGAGCCCATCGTTGCCTGTTCACTGGTATACTTGATTACTCCCAACCCGGGTTTAAAAAACACCTGGTCTTTCCGGAAATAGGGAGATTTTTTTTCAAACAGGATGCAATTGTCAAAATGACCCGCCGGGGTATGAAGACTGTTGTTGATTTTTACCGAGCGGCCCATTGCTGCGTTATCCTCGAAACTGGTGATGTATTTAATGGAATCTCCTTCAAAAAAGGAATATTCTTTTTTAGCATCCCGGATGGGATCGGTTGCAAATAAGCGGTAGCCTGCCACAAATATGGCAGAGTCATTTGCATATAATAAATCGGGAAGACCGACGGACAGGCTGGGTTCCCACCAAATCAACTGGTCGGATAAGGATTGGTATGTATTTTCAAAACGGAGCGTATCAAATTGAACCTTTTCAAAAATCCCCTCATTAAAAAAGGAATCTTCATAAACCCAGTAACTGGCCCGGCTCAGCGGCATAAAACCACAATGTTTTTGCAGGTAAGTAATAGCAATGATGGAATCGGGGGTGTAACTGCGGCCGGAGGGATTGGCAGTCTGTAAAAAACATGGGTCTTCCGCCGTTTTCGCAGCGTCTTTCTTACAAGCCACAAAGAGCAGGCTGCCCAGGAGCAGCGTTACCAAAGTTCGTTTCAAAGGAATTCGTTTAAATCCAAAGGGCACACAAAATAATCAGCAGTTCTTAGAAATCATAGCGATCGCCCGTATTTTTTCCTCGTAAGTTTATTGTTAAGCCGTAATTCTACTATTCAGCTAAAAGACTGGTTATAAGTTTAAAATCCACCCTTGTCAAGGGGTGGATTAATCAAGTTAATGAATCCTTATTTATACTATTTAAAAATAGTATTGAAGAAATCTTTCATGTCCTTCCAGGAAGCTGTATCGGCAGCTGCATTATAGGCAATGGGGATCTTGAATTTTTCGCCTACTGCTGTTGCATTTGGATTGGTAAAGGCATGGGTAGCTCCTTCGTAAGCTTTAAAAGTATAGCGGGCACCGATCGAATCCATTTGCTGTTTGAATTGGTCTACCTCGGATTGTGGCACGAAGGGGTCAGCTGCACCATGGCAAACCAGGATATCCGCCTTCAGCAGGTTTTTATCGGCGGGTGTTCCCAGCAGGCTGCCATGAAAACTGACCACGCCTTTCAGGTTTTCTCCAAGACGCGCTAAATTCAGGACCATGCCACCACCGAAACAATAACCCATTGCAGCCAGTTTGCTGCTGTCAGCCTGTGGATAGGAGCGAAGTTTGGCCAGGGCGGCATCAAATCTTGCTTTTGCCATCTGCGGTTTTTGGTAAAAGGGAGTAGCCAGTTTACCGGCCGAATCCGGGTTATCGGCCGTTTTACCATCGCCATACATGTCCATGGCCAGGGCGATATAACCCAGTTCCGCTAATTTCTTGGCTCTTCCTTTTATATAATCATTTAACCCCCACCATTCGGGTATCACAACAACGGCAGGGCGGGGGCCCTCTTTATTTTCATCATATACCACATAGC
>DASUMO010000373.1:0-8205 GCA_036277695.1 Chitinophagaceae bacterium | reverse complement strand
AGTTATAAATAGGTGAATGGTGAGTCGTGAGTTGTGAGTTGAGAGTGAAATTGTAAATGATCCATCTTGATATGATCCTACCGCGCCTGCCCTGAAGGTACGGCGGGTAGGTGTGGTAGACCAAATCGGCAACAATGATTGATGGAATAGTTTAATCAACCAACTGACTAAAAAATAATTATAAGAGGACATATTATCAATCAAACATCTTCGAATGGAGCATTATAACATGAATCTTACGTTGAAGGTCTGGCGCCAAAAGAATAGCAGGGATAAGGGTGGCTTTGAAACCTACCAGGTTAAAAACATTTCTTCCGAGATGTCTTTTCTCGAAATGTTCGATATCCTCAATGAAGACCTGATCCGGGAAGGCAAGGATCCGATTGCATTCGACCATGATTGCCGGGAAGGTATCTGTGGCACCTGTTCCATGTATATCAACGGCCGTCCCCACGGTCCCTGGCATGCCAATACTACCTGCCAATTGCACATGCGTGCCTATAAAGACGGGGATACGATTGTTGTGGAACCCTGGCGGGCGAATTCCTTTCCGGTTATTAAAGATTTAGTAGTGGACCGATCTGCATTTGACCGCATTATACAAGCCGGAGGTTATATTTCAGTTAACACTGGTAATGCAGTGGACGCCAACGCTATACCTGTTGAAAAAGATAAAGCAGACGGGGCCTTTGCAGCTGCTGCCTGCATTGGTTGTGGTGCCTGTGTGGCAGCTTGTAAGAATTCATCAGCCCTTTTATTTGTATCCGCCAAAGTTGCCCACCTGGCACTATTGCCCCAGGGTGCACCGGAACGAAAAACCCGGGTTTTAAATATGGTAACCCAAATGGATAAGGAAGGTTTTGGTGCCTGCACCAATACCGGCGCTTGTGAGGCTGTTTGTCCTAAAGAGATATCAATTGAAAATATCGCCCGTCTCAACCGTGAATACAGCTTGGCGGCAGCTACCAAATAGCAGAAAACAATTCCATTTCCTGCCTTTTTCAAAAGGGGCTTTTTATTTTCTAAAGCAGCTCAACGGATCAGTACAAAGCTTCCCTTTCTTTCAACCTGCCTGCCTGTTTCATCCTGCGCCCTAACTAACCAGACATACACGCCGCTATGCTGTTCCACGCCATTTATTTTTCCATTCCATCCTTTCCCTCTTTGCCGCGTAGTAAATATGCGCTGTCCCCAGCGGTTGAAAATGCTGAATTCTTGTAATATAAATTTTGATCCAAAAAAAGGTTTGATATCATCATTGCGGCCATTGTTATCCGGGGTAAATCCGGAAGGCACATAAATATCGCCCAGTTGCTGAACTGTGATCTTGATAGAATCCGTACTCTTACATCCATCCCTGTCAGTTGCAACCACGGAATATGTAATATCCTCAAGTGGCATGGCCAGGGGTCTTGCAATGGCAGGATTACTCAGGCCATCCGGAGGTGACCAGCTATAGCTCTGCCCCTCACCCGTAGCATAAAGTTGCACGCTCTGTCCAACAAGAATGGTCTGGTCGGGGGGCAGATTGATCGCGAAGGTTTTTATTTCAATATTTACGGTTAGGGAATCGTCCAGGCAGGGCACTGAAGTAGTAAGTTTTAGTTTTACGGGATAAATACCAGGCTGGTTAAATTGATGGACAGGATGCAGGTCGGTGGAAATGTTGCCATCTCCAAAATCCCAGGTGAATTGCCCCCCCGAATTTTGAAGAAAAGCTGACCGGTTGATAAAACGCACATAACCCGAATCACATCGTTTTACATAATCAAAATCTACATCACTGATCACCCCGGCCGGTTTTATGATCTTTAAACTACGGCTTACTCCACAGGTGGTGAAGGAACGTACGGTTAGTTTTACTGTATACTGGCGGTTGGAAGGGGAAAAAGTATGTAATGGATTTTGTAAGACAGAACTTGTCCCGTCACCAAAATCCCAGGACCAGCTATGTGGGCCGGGCATCATGGTGCTGGCATTGAATTGTACACGGCCCGAACAACTGTCGAGTATTGTATAGGAAAAACTATTGGAGGGATTGGTAGCTGCAATATCATTAATAAATGCGGGCGAACCCAGGTGGGCAGAAAAGGGTGAAATATTAATTTGATTTTCCTGCATATTGCAGCCCGTACCCCGGATATCAGGTTGATTGATCACCGACAGTTGCTGACCGGATCTGAACATATAAATTTTCTCATCGGGACCTAATTGAAGGCCAAAATAGCTATTAACTGTAGGCATACTGACCGTTGAAGCTGCAATGGCAGCGGCAGTAGCCAGGGTTGGATCTACCTGGTCGATCAATTTGTCAGTCGGCCTGACCAGGTATAAAAGTCTGGAGTTCGATGAATATTCACAGGCGTTATAATGGCTGTTGGATAATCCCACTGATCTTCCATTGGAGATTTGGCCGCTGGCATTATCGAAATCAAATAACTGGAAAAAATTAGGAGGATCGTTTCCAAAATCAATCAGCGGGAAATGTGTTTGGCAAAGTTGTTTGCCATCGGGACTGATTTTCATGTAGCCGGTATTCGTAACGGTATGCATGTTCAGCACTACCCCGGCCGTGGAAACAACGGGATTAGGCTGCAAACCATTACAGGTAATCAGCCAGGACCGGAAAATATTCGAATTATTATCATTCGTGATCAGCCAGGCATCGATGCCATTCCGGTGGCGGGCTGCAGTAAGTCTTTCTGTACAGGAAGGCCAGAGCAAAATGTTTTTGCTGGTTACTTCGCCGTTGCCATTGTCGCGTTTGATATTTACAATAGAATAGCGATAACCATTCGAAAAGCTGTTTTCAATAGCATCCGAAGTAAAAACATAGTAAATACTATCATTCCCCGGTACGGGGATGATGATGACTGACTGGCAGGATGAAACATTTCCTGAAAGACTATCGCCATTTAGCATCAGTTGATGCTGGCGGTTAAAGATCCTGACCCCGTTTGTGTAGAATAATAAATTACCCAGAGAATCGGAAATCGTGGCACTACCTTCGTCTGCCTGTAATTGCCCGTTTTGTAAAGGGGAGGGGATCGCTGAACCATTCACATCATTAAAGGTCAAACCGGCTTGCCGGCCAAAATACCAGTTATTGTTTTGTTGCGCTTTTGCCGGAACGGACAAAATTTGATAAAGAACTGATAGTATCAGGACAAGATTTCTCAAAATGACGGTTAGGAGTGCTGTGTAAAGACATTCAATACGTAAAATTGCTGCATTTTGTGGGAATTAACAGGATGGGAAAACTTTTGGGCAATAAAAAGACCGATTTTTACGATTTTGGGTTAAACTCGCTGCTATTGAGAGGATTGTGCAGAATATCGTGGGCGCTGGTTTTCCTGTTGATGTCCCTTTGGAGCAGCAGTCAGGCCCCTATTCGCCAGGGTCCAACTTCCAACCTCCGACAGAAAAGTTTGAAAGTAGAAAGTGATACTCTTTTAATCGATTCTTTGAGCATTGTTCCCAAGACCTTATTTATAGGTGGTATTTCCGATACCGATTATCACTATGATTTTGTCCAATCTGTTTTATACTGGAGGAAAAAGCCGGCTGTTGATTCTGTGTTATTAACCTACCGGGTTTTTCCCTATAAACTCAACCCGGTTGCGCAGCGCATGAATTATGACAGTGTGTTGAATAATTTTTATATCAAACCCTTCGAGTTTAATGAAGGCTTAAGCGGCCAGCAAAAGGGTATATTTGATTTCGGCACGCTGAAAGCAGAAGGAAGTTTTGGGAGGCAGATTGGTTTTGGGAATAACCAGGATGCCGTTTTGAACTCTACGTTGAACCTACAACTCAGTGGCCTGCTGGGTGACAGTATCGAAGTACAGGCGGCGATTACCGACAATAATATTCCCATCCAGCCCGATGGAAATACACAGCAGCTGAATGAATTTGACCAGGTCTTCCTGCAGTTCAAAAAACGAAACTGGCAACTCAACCTGGGCGATATTGATATCCGGCAAAAACAAAGCTATTTCCTTAATTTCTATAAACGATTACAGGGAGTTTCCTTCCAGACGACCAACCGGCTTGGCGCCAATACGCTTTCGAAAACCCTGGCAAGCGGCTCTATTGCCAAGGGAAAATTTACCCGCAATATCATTGATAATACCACTGTACCCAACCTGGAAGGTAACCAGGGCCCTTACCGTTTAACGGGTGCCAATAACGAATTTTTCTTTATCGTGCTTGCCAACACAGAAAGAGTATTTCTTGACGGTGTTTTATTGCAGCGAGGCGAAGACCAGGATTATGTGATCAATTATAATACGGCAGAAATAAGTTTCACGCCAAAACGGATGATCACCAAGGATAGCCGCATCCAGGTAGAATTTGAATATGCTGAACGAAGTTACCTGAATGCCAACCTCTATCTTTCGCAGGAATTTGAATTCGGGGAAAAACTAAAACTCCGGGTCGGCGCTTTTAATAATAGCGATGCAAAAAACTCGCAGGTCAACCAGGTCCTGGATCCCCTGCAAAAACAATTCCTGGCCGGGGTGGGCGACAGTGTTCAAAATGCTTTCTATTCTTCGGCAGTGCTGGATACATTTGGGGCAGGGAAAATCCTTTATGAAAAGATTTTTGTTGGCGCCGATTCATTTTACCAATACTCCACGGATCCTGCCCTTGCAAAGTATAGCCTGTCTTTTGTGGATGTGGGGCAGGGTAACGGTAATTATGTTACAGAGTTCAATGGCGCCAACGGCAAAGTATATAAATACCTTCCCCCGCTGGCCGGGGTCAGGCAGGGTCGATTTGAACCAGTGACTATCCTGGTAACTCCCAAAAAACAGCAATTGTTCAACCTGGGGCTGGATTGGGCCATTAATAAGAATTCCCTGCTGAAAACGGAGGTTGCGATGAGTAATTATGATATCAACACGTTTTCGTCAATTGATAATGGAGATGACCGGGGATTCGCCACTAAATTCCAATTGAACAATACACATAACCTGTCTCGCCGAAATAAACTGCAACTGATCACTGCGATCGATTACGAATATGTGCAGGATAAATTCAAACCCCTGGAACGCTTACGAAACGTAGAATTTTCCAGGGATTGGGGCTTGCCGCTGGCCTTAAAACCCACCACGGAAAATATTATTCGTGCCACTGCCGGGCTCCGGGATAATAAAGATCATTCGCTGACCTACCAATTTATCAATTACCGGCGCAGCGACGATTATAATGGTGTGCAGAATGCTATTCGTCATGGCGCCAATTGGAAAGGCTGGCGTTTTTCGAACGAGTTTGTGGCTACCCGTTATACAACCACAAGCGATAAGGGCGTTTTCCTGCGCCCCGTCATTGACATGAGCAAGGAATTGAAGAGATTCAGCAATTGGCGTTTAGGTTTCCGTTATGCGCTGGAACAGAATGCAGCCCGACACCGCGGCAATGATACCCTCACACCTGTAGCCTTTTCCTTTGATAGTTATTCCATTTACCTGAAATCGGATGAGCGCTTAAAGAATAAATATGGGATCACATTTTTTACCCGGGCTGATAAATATGCAGCCGGTCAGGATTTTGTGAGAGGAGACCGCAGCCTCAACCTGAACCTGCAAACTGAATTGCTGGCCAACCCTAACCGCCAATTTTACCTCAATGCCAGTTTCCGGAAATTACAGGTATATAATGCCGTTGTATCCAAACAAAAAGAAGATGAAACCATACTGGGACGCGCCGAATATGTCATGAATGAGTGGAAGGGGTTATTATCCGGCAACCTTTTGTATGAAGTGGGAGCAGGGCAGGAGCAGCGCAGGGATTTTGCTTACCTGGAAGTACCGGCGGGTACCGGGCAATATGCCTGGAATGATTATGACAGTAATGGTGTACAACAGCTCAATGAGTTTGAACTGGCGGCTTTCCCGGACCAGGCCAAGTTCATCCGGATCTTTACACCTACCAATGAGTTTATCAAAGCGAACTTTATCACGTTTAATTATAGTTTGAATATCAGTCCACGCACTATACTGAATAAGCCGGACCTCAAAGGCCTGCTTAAATTTATTTCCAGGCTCAACCTGATCACCTCCCTGCAGATCAATAAAAAATCACTGGCCAAAGGCAGTTTTGAATTCAATCCCTTTAGGTATGATGTGAATGACACGGCCCTGATCACCCTGAACACGGTTATCCTGAATACGCTTTCCTTTAACCGGTTCAGCAGTAAATGGGGAATTGATTTCAGCAACCTGCGTAATAATGGGAAAGCGTTATTGACCTATGGTTATGAAAGCAGGCGATTAAACGACTGGCTGGTTAAATGGCGCTGGAATATGAGCCGTACTTTTTCTATAAATATCAATGGGAAAAAAGGGCTGAATGCTTTGTATACCCCGCAGTTCAATAACCGGAATTACGAACTGGATGTTTATTCAATGGAGCCCAGTCTAATATTTATCCGGGGCACCGCTTTCCGGTTTATCAGTGGCTATAAGTTCGAGAATAAAATCAATCACCCGGAATATGGAGGGGAAAAATCCACTTCACATTCCATCAACCTGGAATCCAAGTATAATATCCTTCAATCCAGTTCGTTAACCGGTAAGTTTACGTTCAATAATATTCAATACAATTATCCTTCCAATACAACAGTCAGTTATATCATGCTGGATGGTTTATTACCCGGCAAGAATTTTCTCTGGTCCCTGGCATTTACCAAGCGCCTACTGAACAACCTTGAACTTAGTTTGCAATACGATGGCAGAAAACCCGCGGCCTCCCGTACCGTACATGTGGGGAGGGCATCGATTACGGCGCTGTTTTAAAAGCCCATCCCAAATGTCTATACGATTAAGTTGTCATTCCGACTTAAGCTCTTCCGAGAAACAAGGCCCATCCCTATTGATCCTATATTTTGGCAGAGCACCCAACTAAAGCCCTTCCCTAAGGGAAGGGTAGTAAGTCTTTTATATTCGCTTGTTTTATGCGCGGATTTATTTTTTAGTTTGTAAAGCCTGATAACCTGATAATCGAATTTGATAATGATGCTCCCCTTCCCTTGGGGGAAGGCCCATCCCTATCGTAAATACGTTAAAGTTGAAATTCCAACTAAAGCCCCTTCCCTAAGGGAAGGGTAGTGAATCTTTATATTCGCTTGTTTTATGCGCAACTCTATTTTCAGTTTGTAAAGTCTGATAACCCGATTATCGAATTTGAAGATGATGACCCAGTTCCCTTCAGGTGAAAGCCTATCCCTATCGACCTGCATTCCTACTGAGTTTCCAACTGGAGCCTTTCCCAAGGGGAAGGGTAGCAAGTCATTTGTATTCGCTTTGTGCGGGAATTTATTTTCATTTTCTAAAATCCGCTAACCTAATTATCGACTTTAATAATAATTCTCCCCTTCCCTTAGGGAAGGGGCTTTAGCTGCTTTACAACAATCAATTTTGGTCGTGGGGATGGGCTTTTCCCTTAGGGAAGGGGCTTTAGCTACTTTACAACAATCAATTTTGGTCGTGGGGATGGGCTTTTCCCTTGGGGAAGGTGCTTTAGCATGCTTTACAACAAGGACTTCTATACATTAAACCTGAAATGCATCACATCTCCATCCTTCACGATATATTCCTTTCCTTCAATTCTTAATTTACCCGCTTCGCGGCAAGCTGCTTCGGAGCCATACTGTACAAAATCATCATAGGAGATGACTTCTGCTTTGATGAATCCCTTTTCAAAATCAGTATGGATCACTCCCGCTGCTTGTGGAGCTTTCCATCCCTGGTGAATGGTCCAGGCCCTGACTTCCTGCACCCCCGCGGTGAAATAGGTGAAAAGATTGAGCAGCTTATAAGCCGAATGGATCAGGCGGTCCAGTGCCGGCTCTTTCATTTTGTACTCTTCCATGAATAAAAGCCTGTCTTCGGGGTTTTCCATTTCAGCGATCTGGGCTTCGATGGAATTATTCATCAAAATAACTTCCGCCTGTTCATTTTTAATTGCCTCCTGCAAAGCGGCAGAATATTTATTACCGGTATGCATGGATGGTTCATCCACGTTGGCCACGTATAATACGGGTTTATCTGTGAGCAGGAAGAGATCGGCGATGGCCTGTTTCTCTTCTTTGGTAAGCTGGAGTTCACGGATATTTTTTCCTTTCTCCAAATGTTCGCGGCATTGGAGCAGGATGTCCAGTTCAGTTTTCAGTTTAGGATCGATCCGGGCTTGTTTTTCTGT
>DASUMO010000372.1:0-6952 GCA_036277695.1 Chitinophagaceae bacterium | reverse complement strand
AGGTTGAGTTCATTGATTACAGTTTTGACTACATTTTTGGCGTCGTCCGTGTCATAGATCGTAAAACTCGAGGGATAACCCAGGCGATATCCTTCTTTGCGTAAGATCCGGGCAAACACGCTGTGAAAAGTTCCAATATATAAATTCCTTGCTTCTGCATTGCCCAGGATATGTTCGATCCTTTCCTTCATTTCCCGGGCCGCTTTATTCGTAAACGTGAGCGCCAGGATATGAAAGGCATCCACCCCTTTTGCCATCAGGTGTGCGATCCTTGTAGTGAGCACTTTTGTTTTACCACTGCCCGCCCCTGCCACGATCATCAATGGTCCCTCGGTATGCAAAACCGCTTCTTTCTGGGGACCATTCAAGCCCTGCAAATAATCAATCATGCCCGCAAATTACAGCTTTAAGAGGGGATGAAAAGGAATGATTTTACCAATGAAAACAAGAGAGTGACCCCGGAAATCTAAGCCCGGGCCCTGGCAGGTGCAGGAAGCTTGCGTTTGCTTTGTAAATATTTATTATAGATCACTTCTCCCATAGGCTTTTCCTGCACCTTACTTTCCAGCCAGGAGATCACATCCAGGTAAGCAAAGGCCCTGGTCTGGAAGCGGTCTTTCTCCAGGTGTTTCACTTTGTACAGGAATTTTTCCAGTTCGGGTTTCAACAAACGGGGACTTATCTCGAAGGTATTCTTCAGGAATTTAAACATTTCCTCTTCGATCACTGTCAGGTTTTTCATTTTAGCCATGTAGCGGTACACGGATTTGATCAGGGATTCCATGATACTGTCATTCCCCAATTCATAATGACTCATCAAATGCAGGAGGCGGGCATAACATTGCAGGTCGATCCGCAAACCGGTTTGCCCGTTGATGATCTTCTGCAGGTAATCTATTGTTTTATCATATTGTCCCGCGCCAAAATACAACGATGCAATTTTATAATTGAAAACAAGAATGCGGTGGGGATCCACGTAGAGTGCATATTCATCCAGCTTTTCCTGTATTTCATTCACCAGTTCCAGTCCCTCGGTAAAAGTTCCTTTCATCAGGTGCCAGTTCAATTTGGCACTGTTGATATAGATGGAGGTATGGATCCTGAAATTATCATGCAACTGCGAAGCGGTGGTGCTGGCAAAGAGTTCAAATTGCTTTAATGTTTTCTTGAACTGCCGGAAATTGCGCAGATCAAAATGCGCATTCAGCAGGTTGTGCATGCCCTTGATATAGTGCCCGGTCTCGGTCATTATCATCAACGGCTCCACTTCATACAGGTCGATCCATTTCTGGCTATAGCGGTAATACATCAGGAAATCCTGGCGGATAAAAGCATACCAGCAATAACTCTGGTAGAGGTAAAGCAATTCATAAAAATCCGTAATGGTTTCAGGATTGGCGGGTAGATTTTTCTTAAAATAATCACGTATACCTTTTTCGTCTTCTTTATTCCGGGCATGGCCAAACCGCACATACCAGTTATAAAGCATCAGTGCCAGGTTTGATAATTTAACCACGCGATCGATATGACCGCTGATCTCGGCGGCTTCATTGGCCAGGATCTCCGTTCTTTCGGTGGTGCTGCGGGTAATATGTAGGGTTTCGATCTTTTTCTCCAGCGAAATAACCTGGGCCAGGTAGTTAAACTTATGGTTTGATTTGGCCATCTCCTTGGCCTTTTCCAATAACTTCAGCGCCTGCTGTTTTAAACCTTTATGGTAAAGCAGTCGGGCATAATCCAGTTGCTCGCTTAATTGCAGGTCGATGCTGACCGTTGTCTTTAATAAACGCAGTGCCGCTAACAGCTGTTTGTACAAATGGGTTTTAAGATTCGCCAGCTGGGGCTTGGTCACGCCTGGCATTTTTTTGAGAACGGCTCTTTCATCGTATTCCTCCATCTTATCCAGGACATCAAAAAGCCGAACGATCTTAAGGTCCTGCTTACCCGAACTACGCTGTATATAAAGCTTGAAATGTCTTTTTTCGGACTTCTCAAGCGTATGGATCAGCTGCAACAATATGTCGGTCGAACGGTTGGGCATCATATCAATTTTTTCCTGAAACACAATACCAGCAAGGGTTTCGGCGAATAGGCCGGGCCTTTGGCATAAGCAAATACCTCATAAGTTGTTTTGAAAGACATTGCCGTACACTCTACTTTCGTGTCAGAGATTTGATCATAGGCAGGCAATCGTTAAAGGAGCAATGAGTCGTTAGAGGCCGGGAAACAGAGACACAAATGTCTGCAAAAAAGCTGAAAAATCCTCCTCCGGGGACGGATAATTCAGCCCCTCGTTCAACTTCGAAGATTTTTCATATGGCAAGCAATCGTTAGAGGTCAGTCCGTTTCTACGGAAGGACCTTTTTTTTATTATGTCCATGCTAATCACATGGTTTTCAAAAATTGACAAATTCTGCATCCACTTTTTATCAATTCTCCATCCTTACCGGGCCTCTATTAAATATCATTCATGCCCGCGTTTAATCCTGGCGGGTGGGAATCCTTATCTTCATTCCCTAACAACAAGCTATGGCCATTCGCATTTTTATTACCGGCGGCACATTCGATAAGGAGTACAATGAAATAACCGGGCAATTATATTTTAAAGATACCCACATGCACGACCTGCTGGAAATGGGCCGCTGTAAAGTAGCCGTGGAAATACGGACACTGATGATGATTGATAGCCTGGAAATGACCGATGAAGACCGGGAACTGATCGCGTATCAATGTATCCAGTGCGATGAAAACATGATCGTGATTACCCATGGCACCGATACCATGTCGGCTACCGCGAAAATGCTGGCAGAAAAAGTAAAAGAAAAAACCATCATCCTAACAGGCGCCATGATCCCCATCAAATTTGGCAGTAGTGATGGTTTATTCAATCTCGGGAGTGCATTGGCTTTTGCGCAAACCCTTCCACCCGGTGTGTATGTAGCCATGAATGGGCGCTATTTTAACTGGGATAATGTGCGCAAAAACAAGCAGACGGGCATGTTCGAAGAATTGAGATAATAAAGATCCTTTTGCCTTTTTGATTCGGTTAATTGGCTTATTGTAAACTCCTCCTCTTTGTACAGTTTGCTTCCCTAAACCTCAGTATAGCCAAAAACCTTAACTCATCTAACCATTCGTCAGCTCAAAAAACAGGGCTGGTGTAATTTGGTTCGCTGGTAAAGGGTGCAAATCATAAATTGGTCCCATGCAGCATGTGGAATTCTTCCATACTGATCATTTTGAATACAATTATCACCGGGTACCCCCGCCTGCATCGCTGGGTCATTTCATTGATTTTTTCTGGGAAACCCGTTTCGACCAGCTTTGGAATATTTATCCCCGGGGATTTTCCGATGCCCAATTCCCCAATATCGGTTATACCTATATCATCAACCTGGGCACGCCCTTTATCATGCAGGTAAATGACCAGAAGTTCGATATGAGAACAGATTGTTTCCTGCCCCGTTACAATGCCATTGAATGTTTTCATCAACCCGGCAACCATCTCTTTGGAATCAAGTTCAGGATTTCACCCATCATCTTTGAAAAGAAGGTCAATTTCGCGGAATACCGCGACTACCTTTACCCGTTGAGTTATTTACTGGATGAAACGGTGATTGAGCGGGTCAAAGCAGCCGGATCCTTTGAAAGCAGGATCGGAATATTATCTGATTATTTTAGATCGGTACTGGCCAAATACCCGGGTTCCCTGCAGCCCGCCAATATTGTAAGTGATATCCTGGAGCGTTGTTACCAGGAAAATAAATTTGCCATCCCCATCGAAACACTGGCTGCGGAATACAAGATCTCGGGAAGAACCCTGCAACGTTATTTCGAGATCTGTACCGGTATCAGCAGCAAACAGGCAATACAGGTGATGCGGATCAGGAAGGCAACAGCTCACCTGGCCAATTCCCCCGCCGACTTTCATTATTCCCAATACGGTTATTATGATCATAGTCATTTTTACAAACACCTGAGGCAATTTGCCGGCACCAGCACATTGGTCAGCATGCAGCCCCACCTCGACCTGCTTCGGCGTTTGCATAAATAAAGGAAATTAAGGGCGGTTTGTAGAATTAGTTCCCCATCTGCCATTGGTAAATAGCAGGAGAATCACGGCACTGTACTCTGGCCTGATTATTTATATAGGCGGTATGGGCCCACGCCCTCGCTATTGTTCACCAAAAATTACCAACATGAAAAATTCATTTGCAAACATGATACAGCGGATCCTGTTTGTTATTGTACTGAGTATGACACAAGTTCTTTTATGGGCCCAGGATAGTACGGGTTCCAGTTCGAGTATTTCCGTGACCAGGGAAACAACTACTACCACTGAATGGTATACCCAACCCTGGGTGTGGGTGGTGGGTGGTGCTGTTTTCCTGATCATCCTGATAGCCCTTCTCCGTGGCAATTCCAGCAGCAGCAAGGATGTGCAAAGAACAACAGTAATCAAGGAAAAAGATTATTGATCTTAACAGCCGAAGCTGTCTTCCGTTTTCTTTCCGATGATTTTTCTTTGGTCTTTTTTCAGGAAAACAAATGAAGACAGCTTCTTCTTTTATGGTATCCTAGTTTCCGGCTCTTTGTCTCTCTTCTTCTGAAGCCGTGGTACGGCGACGGGCAGCCTGCACCTTGCTGTTGCCAAAGCGATAGGTAAAACTGAGGTTAGCGACCCGGGTTTCACGGTAAGCATGCCATTTCTCTATATAATTATCATAGGTGATAACAGCCTTCGGCAAATTGGACCAGAAAATATCCGTGATATTAAAGCGAAGGGTGCCCTTATTTTTCAGGATGGTTTTTTGCACACCGGCAGCCAGCCCCCATTGAGGATCCAGGACCATAAAGCCATATTGACCACCCGAATTGAAATTGGCATTTAATTCTGCCGTCCAGCCTTTTTTCAGGGTAAATGTATTATTGGTGCGTATGTCCACAGCAGGGCGGCCATTGTTGAGAATGGTGCTGCCCAGGTTGCCATTGTAATGATTGTAATAGGCATTGGCGTTATTGATCATATTCCACCATTTACTCACCCGCACAGGAGCCGATATCGTCAATCCGAAATAATCCGAGGATTCCAGGTTGATGGGAATCTGCACGGTTACATTTTCCTCTGATGGAATAGTGGGGAATACATCACGGAATTTGGCTATGGCTATATTCTGGTTCTGCCTTGTATGGCTATAACCGAGGGTAAAATTTAAATTCTTCAATGTATAGCTCAGTTCATAAGACCAGGTAAGCTGTGGTAACAAACCAGGCCGGCCAGTTGCATAGGTAGTCACATCAATCAGGAAGAGGAAAGGATTGAGTTGGGAATAACCGGGGCGGTCAATGCGCCGGCTAACGGAAACTCCCAGGGTTTGATCCTCTTTTAATTTATAATTAAAAAATGCGCTGGGAAATAACTGGAAATAACTCGAGTCGAATTTGATATTTCCTTTGAGCTGTTCGGTTTCAATATTCGTTTGCTCACCTCTTAATCCAAGCTGTATATTAAACTTCTTAAACTCCCTGACAAAATTGATATAACCGGCCAGGTTGCTTTCATTATAGAGGAAATGGTTGGTCTTATTTATATCATCTACTGCTGTGCCGTTGCTGACATCAAAGAATTTGGCATCATTATCAGCCCTTACATCACTGACTTTTAAACCGGCTTCCCATTTAGCACTTTTTCCCAGTGGATTCACATAATCCACTTTCGCCGTTTTGAATGTCAGTTTTCCATCCTGGTCTCCATCCAGGATATAATCGGGTTGCAGCGAGCTGCCATCCAGTTTATAATAACGGGTAGCATTGCGGGAAAGCGAATTAGAACTATAATTTCCATAGTCAACATCGGCGGTAATTTCTTTCCCGCTACTGTCTATGGTATGTTTGAAATTAATATTGGCCACTACATTATTGCCGTGATCATTGTTCGTGGCGAGGGATTCAAATGTGCTGCTGGCCTGTTTTTGCGGGTTCAGCACGATCGAACTATTATTATTATTCCTCCGGAAATGATTAAAATTGCCGTTGACCATAAACCCTATGATGGTTTTCTTTGAAGGAAAAAAGTCCATCCCCAAGCGGGCATTGTGCGAACTAAAAGGAAACTTTGAATAATTATCTTTCAGGTCGCCGCCGTTATAGCCGCTGCTATTATAAAAATTCCGGTCCAGGATCAGGTGGTTCAGCCCTATGCGGTAGCCATAATTATAATTCCCGAAAAGGTTGACCTTTTTATTGCGGTAGTTAAACGTGGTCCCGGCATTTGCTTTTGGATAGACTCCCTGTCCATAACCAGCCGTAAACGTACCATTGGTTCCCAGGCGCTGATCTTTTTTCATGCGGATATCTATGATGCCTGAATTGCCGGCTGCATCGTATTTAGCGGAAGGGTTTGTAATGATATCTATTCTTTCAATGGTGGCCGAAGGAAGTCCTTTCAGGTAATTGGCCAGGTCGGCACCTGACATAGCCGTAGGTTTGCCATCTATCATGATGATGACCCCGCTTCTGCCCCGTAAACTGATATTATCATTCTGATCTACAATCACACCAGGTGATCTTTCCAATACATCCATCGCCGAACTGCCGGCACTCACGATACTGTTTTCTACATTTACCACGATCCGGTCGCTAAGCTTTTGAATAAAAGGTTTGCGGGAAGTCACGGTAACGCCCCCAAGTTGAGCCGCCTTCGGGGTTAAAACAAAGGGAGGAACCAGGATCTCGGGCTGATCCGCATTAAGCGAAAGTTTACCCGAATAAGCAATTGCATAATTGACCAGGCTAACTCTTATTATATAATCGCCAAAACGGATACTCTCCAGTTCCGCAATGCCAGTTTTATCCGTGATGGCCGCCTTTACCAGCGAAGAATCCTTTTCTTTTAATACTTCTACCGTGGCATTCTCGATGGCTGATTGCCGGTCATTCAGCACGGTGGCCC
>DASUMO010000371.1:0-2919 GCA_036277695.1 Chitinophagaceae bacterium | reverse complement strand
TGGATATATTATCATTGTTATCGACGCGGATACCTGGTAATTTTTGCAATAATTCAAGTGCATGGCTGCCGGTACCGGTTATACTGTTTTGTACGTTGAAAACTGTTTTGCCGGGTTTTACTTCTACCAATGGTTTTTTGGAAATAACCCTCACTTCCTGTAATGCAGCAGTAACAATGTTTAAACTGACAGGTGTAGCCTGGAATGATTGCCCGGGACTTAATTCAATCACTGTCGAATAGAATGTTTCGAATCCAACGGCGGCATAACATAACAAAAAAGTTCCGGCGTGGACTGATGGCATTTCAAATCTGCCTTTTTCATCAGTTAATTCCGTCCGGGCCAGCGAACTGTCCCTGGCCTGAAGGAGGGAAATCGTTACCCAACTTAAAGGAGCATTGTTTTGGTCACGGACAACACCGTAAATTTTTGCGGCCGGTTGGGCGGCTGCTTGCAAGTATCCAAAAACAATAATCAGAAACAAAATTTTCTGGAATAAACCTGGTTTCATCTGGACTTATTTTAGAATTAATAGAGTCAAGGGGGCCCAGTCCCGGTGAGCCGGGACCAAGCTAATATGGAAAACCTATTTATTTTTCGAGAATTGTTTTCAGGTTGGTCAGACTTGTTTTTAAATCCCTCCCCAGGGTTTTATCAATGTTCATGAATAGCAACATAATATTAAAAGGGTATTTTAATTGGCTCGAGAAAACCCATTTTACATTGGTTGCATGGTTATTATTCAGCTGGGTGGTGACGGGCCCGGTTTCCATAAATGAATAGGCAACACCCTTGAACGGTTTCCGAAAGCGGACTTCCATATCAATCCGCTTTCCATCAATGATCTCTTTGATCTCTTGTTCGCCAGCGCCGGCTTTATTTTGACTATCCCAACCGTATATAAAACCATTTGTTCCATCCTGGCCTTTAAATTCTCTTTTCATAGCCGGATCCAGCATCACCCATTTGTGATAATAATCCTGGTTTTTCAGAAATTTTATATAGTTAAAAACTTTCTCCAGGGGTTGTTCTATAATCACGGATTGCTCGATCGTATAAGAATTCCGGGAAAAAAGTCCCGCAATAAGCAAAAGGATTAGCAGGCTTACTAACAGGAGTAAGCCAATAGATATGATACTCATAAAAATTTATTTAGGGGTAATTAAAGAATTGAAGTTTGAGTTTTATGCGCCCGGGCTTCCGTTTGTTTTGCTGATGGCGATGGCATTCCGGGCTGTTACGATCAGCCATGCACAATAGGAAAATACGAGCAGGCGGTTAAACCAGCCCACAGCATTGTCACCGGTGAATTTTCCCCCGGATTGACTCATCATGATAAATACCGAGGCAAATAACAGCAGCAGGCTGATCCATGTAAAATGGGCAAAGCGAACCAGGGTGGTTTTGGCTTTAAACCATTCAGGGTTTTGTTTCAGGCTAAAACTGATTAACAAGGCGGCTATTGCATGACCGGGAATGCCGATCATGGCGGAGAGGCCATGAAGATTCCCATGGGTTGTCAATTCCTCCGGGCTGGCAGTGGGAGGGTCCATCACAAAAATACCGGCCATTACCAGGGACAAACCAACGATGAAGAGCAACACCAACCCTATTTTTCCGGCCATCGTATGTATATAAGAACGAATGGCCATTACCAGTAAGAGGCAGCTGGCCGCCCAGGCAAAAAAGGCCAGTTTCATAATCCAGCCCTGGTCCCCGATAGCATACTCGCTGAGCATATGGGAAGCAGGGCTTAATCCCGGCTTCACCAGGTGCAGGATGAGCATTAAAAAAACGGATACAAATGCCGAAACAAAAGAGAGCCTTGCTGCTCCGAATGATAAGGAAGCGCCCGCACCCATGGTTTCCGGGCCTTTTGTAATGTAATTGCTAGTTGTATTCATGGCTATACTTTTTTTAGTTCAGGTTATTTTTTCTCGGAGTAGTTAATCATCCATTGAATGCCAAACTGATCTACGCACATACCGAAATAGGCTCCCCAGAAGGTCTTGTTCATGGGCATTTCAATTTTGCCGTCATTTGACAGCGCCCCAAATAATTTATCGGCTTCTTTTTCATTGGTGGCCTGCAGGCATATATGATAATTGTTGCCAGTCAATGAACCCTGGTTCATTCCGGAAACAGCATCCGAAGCCATCAGGGTTGTTCCCGGGCTAAGCCGGAGGGAAATATGGATTATCTTGTCTTTATCCTCTTCGCTCATTTTTTCACTGCCCGGGACATCCCTGTAGCGCTGAACGATGAGGAATTCGCCCCCCCAAATCCCTTTGTAAAACTTCATGGCTTTTTCTGCCTGGCCGTTGAAGTGCAAATAGAAATCTACCTGTTCCATAACAATATTTTTAAATTTTCAAAACAAAACTAGGCGGGATTCGCCTATTTCATGCTGTGTAAATACGACATTCTTACCATGGTGATTGCGACAGGAATTGTCTTTAGTTTTGCCCCGTTCCTTTTAAACCGGTGAAGAAATAATTATGAAACACGTATCCATTTTAGCATTGAAGAATTCCAGTATCGCCTCGCTGGCTGATGCAAGAACCGTATTCTTAAAAGTAAATGAGCTGCTGGCTGAATCCAGGCAGAAAAGAATTTTCGATATTCAAGTAGTTGGTATGGAGGATCAAACAGGATTAGATGATAACCTGTTCCTGGTCCAGGCTGAAGCATTATCAGAACAGGTAAAGAAAACCGATTTGATTATTGTACCATCCCTTACCGGCGACATGATGACGGCGACGCATAATAACAGGTTCTTTGTGGACTGGATCGTGAAGCAATATAAAAGAAACGCCGAGATTGCTTCTTTATCTACCGGTGCCTTCATGCTCGCGTTTTCCGGCCTGTTGAAAAATAAGAAATGTACGACCCACTGGCAGTATGCCAATGAATTCCGGC
>DASUMO010000370.1:0-3465 GCA_036277695.1 Chitinophagaceae bacterium | reverse complement strand
CCGAACAGTTGCGCGCAAATGTTTTCGATGGCTTTTTCCAGGCCATATTTAGTGATATGGATCCAGGCCAGTCTTAAATGTGCTTCATGACTAAAAATCGCCGGATCTAATTGGCGGCTTTTGAATTGCTGCTCAAACTGGTCGTCATTAAGCTCGTAATGTCTTTCCATTTTTAAACCATTGGGTTGTTCAATAACATTTCACCGCTCAAATCCTGCCTCGAAACTAGTCTATGTTCCGCCCTTATCGCATCCCCAAAACCGGGCAGTCAACAGGATTAACTCCATGTTGGAATGGTTGTTTTATGATGGGTTTGCAATCGCATGTTTCTGCCAGGTGAAAAGTTTTTGTAACTTTTGCGTTATAAGCAGATTGTTATGAGAAAAGCAGTATTCCTTTCAATATTTACAGTAACAGTCCTTGTCACCTTGGGCCAGGACAGGATAACATTTAAAGCAGATTTTGATACGGCTTCGGAAGAGCAGATCAAAAGACTGGAATTTACATTGGCTGGTTTATTGGAGAGAGGCGAGATCGATGCTTACTCCGGTTACCTGACTGAGGATTATATAAGAATCTCTGCCAACGGGGAGATAGCTACAAAGGAACAGGTGCTTCAGGGATTCCGGAAATCTTCAGGAAAAGGGAATACCAAAATGTATCCGCATGATTTAAAAGTTCATGTTTATGGGGAAACTGCTATCCTGCATGCCAAGCTGGACCTGGAAATAAAATCCGGCGATACAACCACCAAACGAAGCTCCTTAATCACTAAAGTGTTTATTAAAAGAAACGGGAGCTGGTTTATGGCTTCCCTGCAGGGGACTGCGGTAAAATGAATGAAAATTGTTGAGGAACAATTTTAATGGGTCCAAACCAATGAATTTTCCGGAACTTGGTAAATTATCTTGTCAGGATAAAGCTATCTAATACTATTTCTTCCGATTGATTGAATGCTTTTTTTACCAGGTATAAAGTTTGATTTTCCAATGAATTGTTGCCATTAGCCACAGCTGTCCACCCCAAATATGAGTTCATTCCTTTGATTATTATATCCCTAATACTTACGCTGGGCGAATTTTTAAAGCGTATCGCTGTTTGTAGTGCTGAATCTTTTTGAACCACTGTTTTCCCACTACTATTTGCATACATCCATTGATTTTCCACCCAGGATTCCAGTATTGTATCAAATTGGCCATTCCCAATTGAAACCGCATATTTACCAGGGAAGAGTTGGTATTGGAATACCTCATTTTCCTTGGATTCCTTGATGTTTGATGATACTTTATGCAGTCCCGTTTTTTTGGTGTCCAGATCAGAAAGATTGCATGCCAGCAAAACTAATGTGAACACAATCAAAAATCGCATAACTGAATGTAAGGAGGTTGAGTTATTTTATTTATCTGTCCAAATAGGTATCCTGGTTCCTTGCTTTCGCTGCCAGTATTTTCTTAATTAGAACAATTTGTCCTAAATGATAATGCGTATGCTCTATAATACCGTGGAAATTCCTGTAGTAGTTACCGTATTTCTCATGGATAAAGGTCTCTTCCAACCGGTTTTCAGGGAATTGTTCAATCACCTTCACGAATTTTTCCGCTTCATTCCAGGTTTTAGCCAGCAGTTTCTCCCAATCTTCCTGTGATTGAATGGGGGGAAGTTCAAAACTGTATTTATCCTTTGCGTCTAATGGCTTGCCCTCTATCACTTTCATCACTATACCTACGTAGTAATTGGTATGGTAAACGAGGGTCGCAATAGTATTGAAGGAAAAAACCTGCGTGCTGGCTTGCTGCCAGTCGATATCTGCGAGGGTTTCTTTGAGATTTACGGCAGTCCAGTTTCCCCCAAAATGCAGGTCCCTGAAATGTTTTGCTATTTGAGCTGTTAAATTCATGAATGTAAGGATGAATAGTTTTTTTCAAAAATGACTTCGGTCAGAACGGTAGTAAGAGTTAAGATACGAAATTTGGGAAACGGCGGTACAGTACCTTATTAAGATGATTATGACGGAAGAATACTGATGGAATACTTTTTTCTTATTAAATTATCAACTTCGCAAATTCAATTGCTTTTGTACTTCTTCTTTTTTACGTCGAGATACTTCGACCTTGCTGCCATCAGTAAGTAACATAAATTCATTATTACTACTCAGCCGCGAAACATGCCGGGGATTAACAAGATGTGATTTATGCGTGCGGATGAAATTGAAATCCTCCAACATTTCCTGGAAATGTTTCAATGTTTTGGAAGCAATAAAAGGTTTTTTATTTACCAGGTATATATAGGTATAATTTTTGTCCGCTTCCAGTCTCACTATATCGTCTATCAGAAAGAAATAAAATCCTTCAGCAGAGGGCACGGCTATTTTAAAATCTTTCACTTCTTTCTTCGTAATGTTCTCGACAAGATTATGATATAGCTCTCCCTGGGTTTGTTTCAGTTCTTTCTTTTCCAGGTGTCTTTTCACGGCAGCCTTCAGCTCTTCCGGGTCTACAGGTTTGAGCAGGTAATCCAATGCACTGAAGCGGATAGCCTGGATAGCATACTGATTATAGGCCGTTGTGAAGATGACATCAAAAGAGGGAGCATTTATTCCGGTAAGGAACTGGAACCCGTTTTTATGAGGCATTTCCACGTCCAGGAAAACAATATCCGGTTTATAGGTCCTAAGTATTTCGAGGGCTGCATCCACGGATTCTGCATTTTCTATCCTGGTAATTTCCGGGACTAACTTTTCTATATAAAGTCTCAGTACATTACGCGCTTTTGACTCATCATCAATAATTAGTGCATTTAGCATCATTACACATTTAAGTAAGTTGATAATTCAATAATGACTTTTGTCCCGGCAGCTTCATTTTTTTCATCGTATTTGTCTACGATCTCCAGCAAAGCATATTGCCCTTGTTTTTGCAACAGGTCAATCCTGTCTTTGGATATAGTCATTCCTTTGGAAACATGTTTCTTGGTGTTGCCCTGTTGTTCCTTTAATTCCAGGGCTTTTTTCCTGCCGATCCCATTGTCTTCGACCGTGCAGCGGAACAATTCCTCACTGATGCGAGAAAAGCAAATGGTTAATATCCGGTTGCCTTCCTTATGCATGAGCCCGTGCCATAATGCATTTTCCACGTAAGGCTGCAGCAGCATTGAAGGGATGAGCATCTCATCTTTTTCCAGCTCATCGTCAACAACGATATGATAATCGAAGGATTTTTCGAAGCGCATATGCTCCAGGGAAAGATACATTTCCAGGACTTCCATTTCTTCAGCGAGGGTGATCATTTCTTTACCGGAGTTATTCAACACGGACCTGAAGAGTTTGGAGAATTTATTCAGGTATAAACTGGCTTCTACGTAGTTTTCCATCAGTATACATTCCTGTACACTGTTCAGGCAATTAAATACAAAATGCGGGTTCATTTGTGCCCGCAGGGCCATTAACTGGCTCTCTGCAAGGAGTTT
>DASUMO010000369.1:0-17577 GCA_036277695.1 Chitinophagaceae bacterium | reverse complement strand
CAATGGTATATTGCTTGTCGAGTTTGTTATTCTTGTCCAAAAAATGAGGATGAAGATCAATGACGGTAATTTTCTCCTCGGTGCCTAGTGCTTTTATACCCTGGTTCACTGCCAGTATATGTTCATCCTTATTATAGTGATTTTTAAATTGGGTATACTCGTTATTTACAGGCATCAGGGTTTGAAAATAGATCCTGGTTTGCGGGGAGCCGGTTTTTATCCTGCGCACCATTTTTCTATAATTTGAAAGGATCACCGAGTCGGGAATATTCCTTGAAATATCATTGATACCGATGAGGATAAAAACTTTTGCGGGTTTTCCTTCTGTTACCTCCTCCAGTCTTTCAAGAATGCCGAAGCTGATATCGCCGGAAATTCCGCGGTTGCGGACATGCGGGTTCCCCAGCAATTCTACCCAATCCGTTCCGGCGGTAATACTATTGCCAAGAAAAATGATATCGCTGCTGGCATTCGGGTAACTTCTGAACTGCGCAGTTTTATGGGCAAAATTGTTGGGACGATGGGTGCTGTCCCAGGCCAGGTTTTGGGAAAAGCAGTCCTGCAGGCCAGCAGATAAAAAAAGTAAAAGGAATAGTTTTTTCATAATCAGACTTTATGGGTACTGGTATATTTTTTACCAAAACGATCAGTGGCCATCACTTTTATCTCCTTTACTGATGATGGTACCATAGCTGTAAACAAATGATCCGTTTTCCTGGGTTCGGCAAAACCTCTTGGCTTTGGTAAATCGGGACCTAGTAAACTGGCATAAGCAAGGGGATCAAATCCCTCTACCTGTTCCAGCGGCCCTTTGTGAACGCCATCCAGCCAGTAGTCAGTTTTCCATTCGGGATCATGGTTCCAGATATTAACCTGTACTTTCTTTTGCCCTTCCGCATCATCTACATAGATTTTCATTTGGTGACCGGCCGCTTCACCCGTGGATTGATAATGCCAGCTCAGCTGGTCCCCTTTTACTGTATATACTCCATAACCACAAGGCGTGCCGTCGCCACAAATAGCTCCTGTCCACCAGGCACCGCAAACCGTACCATGGTTATGTTCAAAAATATTTCCTGTAATTACATTTTTGTGGTAATGGGTATGTCCCGACATGATATGAACAGGCCGGCTCCCCAAAATCGCATACAGATCTTTATTATTCTTTACGCCATTGTGTACGGGAATGTGGACACAGAGAATGATCAGTTTGTCGGCCGGAACAAAGGCGAGATCTTTATTAAGCCAGTCCAGCTGGTTTTGTGAAAAATACCCATCGTATTGCCTGTCCTTGCCCAGGTAGCGAACATCATCCATGACCACATAATGGACCTTGCCCCGGTTAAAGGAATAGTGCGTGGGGCCATACTGTTCCTGGAAACTATTATCCGAAGCTTCATCACCGCCTTTATTATAATCCATATCATGGTTGCCCAGGCATTGGAAAAAGGGGATACCCATTTTTTCGACAGCATTGTTATAATCAGCGAAAAGTTGCAGTTCATCCCACACGATATCACCCACCGTAATGCCATGCAATAAGGTGCCGGCACCGGCAGCTGCCACCCATTTTTGCACATCGGGTACCGATTGGGTCATCATTTTTTCTACGTCACTTGCATTCTTCACCTGGGGATCAGCCCAGATAATAAACTGGTGTTCCGAATCATCTTTACCCAGGGCTGTCAACTCAAAATTTACAGCCTTACGCAAGTTGATTTCTTTTACAGGACGATAATGCCGTGTTATTCCTTTTTCATGGTTAAAAGCATAACCGGCAGGAGTAGAAATAAACAGGTTAACTGCTTCGGGGTGTAGTTCAAATTCATATTTCCCTTTTTGGTCGGTCAGCACTACTGAATACCCATCACTAACGGCTACGCCTTTCAGGCCCCTGCCTTTGGAAAGAACCTGGCCTTTTACTTTTTTTTCCCTGGAAAATAAAGCAGATGCAGGTAATTGCCCGGCGATAACCAGGCCTCCTGTCAGCCAGCTTATATGCTGAATGAATTTTTTTCGATGCATGAATCAGCTACTAATCGGTTTAATTTTTAAAAATAAGCCAGAACTGGTTGTTGTTCCCGCTTATTTCTTTATTTATCGTTCCCACCATACTTTCGAATTAATATCATCACCTCCCATCCAGGACGCAGCTTCTTCATAATTATCAGGATTGCTGATCCGGACTGATAGGGGATATTCAAAACGGGAAGGCATCACACCATTGTTCAACATTCCGGGTCCAACCGGTAATACAGGATGACCGGTGCGGCGGTATTCAAACCATTGCTGGTAATCCACAAAGAAAAGGGCATAGTATTTCTGTAACATAATACGGGCCAGGGTACCATTGTAAGCGGCATCAGCGTCTGTAAAATAATCGGTGGGCATTGTAAGGCCCCATTGTTCAATTGCAGCTTTTACCCCCTTCTCATAAGCTGTTTTTGCCGCGGCGGCATTTCCTGATTGCCATTCCAGTTCTGCTTTGATGAATTCAACTTCGGCATAAGGAAGTATCGGTACAATCATCGGTGCAGTTACCAGGGCCTGGAGCAGGTTGGAAGGTGTATAATTAAACTGTGATTCACTGCCCGTATAACCGCTGGGAATTCCCAGGTAACCAATGGTTGGGTTGGGCGGCGTGATGCTGCGGGCCTGCGAAGCGAACTTGGCCCGGCGGGGGTCATTCATCGCGTTCAGGCTGTCCAGGAAAAATTTACCTGCCGCACGGAATGTAGGGAAATCAATCGGTCTACCCCAGGGTGAGACCAATGGGGTAATACCCGTCAGGTTCAGGACCGCAGCTTCCGCGTTGCTGGTAAAAATGGGATACTGTGTGGGGTTGCTGACCATAGCCCGGATCTTCGTGTATACATCCAGGTTTGCTATTTTGGATAGCCGGAGCAGCAACCGCAGGTGTAATGAATTACAGAATTTCTTCCACTTGGTGACGTTGTTGGCAAAAAGAATTTCAGTGCCATAAACCATGGCTCTTGTAGTTACAAATAGCCTGTTGGCAGAATCCAGGTCACTTAACAACCGGGGATAGATTTCTTCCTGCTTATCGAATTTGGGATAAAATAGCTGCTCATCACCCCGCAGGGCTTCTGTCATTGGCACATCTCCGAAACAATCGGTGAGATTGGAAAAGACCCAGGCATTCAAGGTCATGGCTATGGCCTGGTAATTGGGATCCTGTGCTTTTACCGAAGCATCATACATTTCCTTGATGTTTTTGAGCCAGCGGTAATAGGCATTCCAGGTACTGCTGCCCGTATTTTCAGTCAGGTCATAACGGTGAATACCCCCAGACGGGCTTGGGAAATTCAACATCACCTGCATCAGGTCGAATGTAATATTATCAGCCTGCTGCATATTGAAAGAAGCAACTTCATATATAATAGGATTGAGCAGGGTGCCCGGGCTGATCTGGTCAATCCGGTTGGGATCGGTGTTGACTTCCTTAAAATCCTTGGTACAGGAAACTAGCAGGGTGCCCAGTACCAGGAAATTAGCAAGTAATTTTTTTAAGTTATTCATATTGATAAACATTATGCGTAATTAAATAGTAGAATTTAAAATTTCAGGGTAAGATTCAGCCCCATGGTACGGGTAGACGGGAGTTGCCCCATTTCTACGCCGGGAATCAAAGTAGAACCATTCAAAGCGGCTGTTTCAGGATCAAAAACGGGAAAACTTGTCAGCATCAACAGGTCGCGGCCATAAAGTGCCACCGTAACCTGGCGGATAAACGACCTGTCCAGCACTTTTTTCGGCAGGTTATATTCCAGCCTGGCTTCTCTCAGTTTCAGGTAAGATGCATCAAAGGAATTTGCTTCAACATTCGCCCGGCGGTAATATTCTGTGAAGTAATCTACCGGTAATACCTGTTTGGTATTGGGTATATAACGCCCGCCGGCATCTACCACTACTCCATCCCCGATAATAAAATTTTCTTCGCGGCCGCGCAGTGTATGTTTCAACTTGCCCTGTTCTGTCATTTTATGGTGAGATTGGGAATAAATGATACCACCGTACTGACCATCAACCAGGAAGCTGAACCGGAAATTTTTATAGGAGAATTCATTTTGTATGCCTCCTTTCCAATCGGCAAATGCGGACCCGATAAATTGGATTTCGCCGGGTCTTTGCGGTAATCCATTGCTGTTGTAAACAATTTGACCATCAGGGGAGCGTACAAAGCCAAAACCATAAATATCTCCTGTACTTCCGCCTACTTTTGCGATCAGGGTTGCATTGCCTCCCACACCTATGATCTGGTTATCTTCTCCCCCCAGGTCTTCAGCCAACGAGAGCACCCTGTTCTGGTTTTTCGACCAGTTGATTGTGCTGTTCCAGCTGAAATTCTTGTTACTGATATTTTTAGATGTCACAACAAGTTCCACTCCCCGGTTACGCACTTTACCGGAATTCAGGAAGGCAGCGGAATAACCAGTTGACCAGTTCATTGGTACTCGTACAATTTGGTTACGGGTTACACTGTTGTAGAACGTAAAGTCGATTCCTACCCGGTTTTTTAAAAAACGTATATCCAATCCCGTTTCAAAGCTGTTGGAGATTTCGGGTTTGAGCGTCGCATTATATAAAATAGGGTCCACGGAGCCTGAACTGGCAAATTCACTGGCGCCATAGTATTTCTGGGTCTGGTAAGGATCGGTATCATTACCGGCTTCAGCAAGTGAAACTCTCAGTTTTGCAAAAGAAATGAGCGAGGGAAGTTTAAATATATCGCTCAATACAAAGCTTGCATTTACAGAGGGATAGAAAAAGGACCAGTTATCAGAAGGCAAAGTACTGGACCAGTCGTTCCGTGCTGTGAAATCCAGGAAATACTTGTTCTTGAAGCTAAAAGCTGCCAGGCCGTAGAGACTATTTACATTAAAGTTTTTATCGGTCACTATTACCTGGGCGGAAGCCAGTCCATTATTCAATTTGTACACCGCGGGAATCACCAGCCCGTCGATATAACCGTCAACGCGGTTATAGCGGTGAACCATTTTGTTACCCCCTACAGAAGTAGAAACAGACAAATCCCTGGAAATCTTGTCGCGGTAGGTAAAAAGGAAATCAGTATTGGATTCAAAATCGGAGATAGCCTGTTCTTTATAATATCCTTTCAGGAAATTGGCAGTGCTGAAAGGCCTGCGTTGCTGCCTGTCCTCGTTGATCAGGTTAATTCCTGAACGGATCATCAGGTCGAACTTTTTGGAGATCTCGTAGGTGGCTGATAAGCTTCCCACCACGTTGTGGTTGTTGACGGAATTGGTCATCTCGTACGCGATCAGGAAGGGATTGTCGATAAATGAACTGAAGGGGTGAATCTGGTCAATCTGTTCCTGTCCTCTTTTCCAGATATCGCGGTACCAGTTCAGGTCTACATTCGGGTTCTGGAAGATCATGAAATAAGCGATGGACTGGTTATTATAACCCGTAGCCGGCAGGTTATCGCTGCTTTTATTGGTATAGGATATTTTGGTATTTACTTTCAGCTTATCTGAAAGTTTATAATTCAACCCCGTTTGCGCGGTAATTCTTTCATAGCCGGTATTGGGCATGATCCATTCATTTTTTGAATGGGTGAGTGAGAGCCTTGCCGTACCCTTATCGCTGCCACCTTCCAATGATACATTGTTCGTTAATGTATAACCCGTCCTCCAGAAACCCTTGATATTATCCTTATAGGGTCGCCATAAGGTACGTTCATCACCACGAGCCTGCTTTACGGGGTCATATTGATAATAGAGTTGCCCGTTGAATCGAGGTCCGTAAGCGCTGCTGGTCCCGCTGGTGCTGGGTCCGTCGGTGGTAGCACCATAAGAATAATATTTTTCGCCGGCCGAGTTTAAGGCACGACCGGTACCTTGTCCGTACTCATACTGGTAATCCGGCCAATGTAGCACCGTGTTGAAACTGATATTGGAATTGACTGTTACGCCGATGCCATTGCTTTTTTTAGAACCAGATTTGGTTGTAATCAAAAGGGCCCCATTGCTGGCCCGGCTGCCGTATAATGCTGTTGCCCCGGGGCCTTTCAGCACGGTGATGCTTTCTATATCATCGGGATTGATATCATTGATATTATTTCCAAAATCAATCGGCACATCATTTCCGGATCCGGCACCATAGGCATTATTTACCCCGGAAGAGGTTGAGTTCTTATTACTCATAGGAACCCCATCCACTACGATCAGCGCATTGTTATTATTGGGATTCAGTGAAACGTCTCCGCGTAAGGTAATTCTTGTAGAATTCACAGGACCAGACCCGGCCGAAAGCAATTGCAGACCCGCCACCTTCCCGGAAAGGGCGCTGGACCAGTTATTGGAACGGGCATCGGTAACATCTTCAGCACTGATTTGCTGTTGAGAATAACCGAGGGCTTTTTGTTGGCGGCTGATGCCCAGCGCGGTGACTACAACCGCTTCCATTTCCTTCGCTGTTTCAACGAGTGTAAAACTGAATTGCTGTTTGTTGCCAATGCGGGTTTCAACAGGAGTGAAACCAATCGCTGAAACAACCAGTGTCTCATTTTCATTGGCTTCAATACTGAATTCACCTTTGTCGTTGGTGGATACACCGCGCGGGCTGCCTTTTATCTGTACGGTAGCCTTGGCAACAGGTGTACCATCATTGGCATTTTTTACGGTTCCGCTGATTGTTTTTTGTTGGGCCATAACCATCGTGGTGGCCAGCAGCAACAAGCAACACAGCAGCAAATGTTTTGCTGCGCTAATGTTGGCAGCAACGGTCAGGGGTCTCATACGCGTTGAGTTATTGGGGTTATTAATATTGCAAACTGAAAATCCGGCAAGTAATTCCGGGGCATTATCCCGGCAGCGGTCCGTTTGAACCCCGCGGGTATAATTCGTTTGAATGCCCGGGCGGCAAAGAAAAAATAAATTCATAGCAGCAATCTTTCTTACGTATTACCTTATCATTAAATCAACTGGTCATACTAGTAAATACTATCATATATGGTCAGTCCTTATTTCAATTGATATTGTTCAGCTAAATGGTTGAATTGATCAACCTGGTCATTTTTCCATTTTTCATCTTTACCCAGCACTTCACTCATGATCGCAGCCACTTGTGGCGCTATCCGTCGGCTTTCTTTCGCGTTTAGCAATAAAGCTCTTGTCCTCCTGGATAAAACATCTTCCACTGTCCGGGCCATTTCATGCTCAACGGCCCAGATTACCTGGAGCCGGTGGATCTTCAATTCTTCGCTAAGCCAATTGTCTGCATTTCCATTCATTTGTCTGCGCAACAACATCGCATCGCTGCCATAGAAATAGAGCGGATCCTGCCAGTTGATATTTTTTGCATAGCCATGGATGGGTAAATCCGCGGTGGCTGGTTGGCGATGCGGCCATTTCAATTCCTTTTCAATCCTGTTCACCATATCTTCTCCCATACGGCGGTAGGTCGTCCATTTCCCTCCCAGGATCGTGAACAGCTTTGAGGAGGAGACAATGATTTTATGACTACGCGAGATTTCCTTGGTTTTTTGTTCGCCTTTTTTGGGGGCCGCCAGCGGCCGAAGGCCGGCAAACACGCTTAGCACATCACTGCGTTGCGGCTTTTTAAAAAAATAAGACCCGGCTGTATCAAGGATAAAGCTGATCTCCTTTTCCAGGGCCTGGGGTTCCAGGGAGGCCTCATCAACCGGGGTATCAGTAGTTCCCACAACGACTTTATCATGCCAGGGCACTGCAAACAATACCCTCCCATCACTGGTTTTGGGAATCATCAATGCATTCTCCGAAGGATAAAATGATTTATCCAAAACAATATGAACTCCCTGGCTTACACAAATGCTTTTATCAATGCCGGGTTTATCCATTTGTAAAATATCGTCCACGAATACTCCCGTGGCATTCACGACTGCTTTGGCACGGAGGGAATAGGAAGTGTTGCATTCGGTATCTGTAATTATAACCCCGCTGATCTTTTCTTTATCATCTTTCAGGAGACCGGTAACTTTTACATAATTCATGGCTTCACCACCATTTTCCCAGATGCTTTGTGCCAGGTTGATCGCCAGCCGGGAATCATCAAATTGCCCATCGTGATAAACGATACCGCCTTTCAATCCTTTTGATTTTAACCCGGGAAGTTTTTCCAGGGTCTCTTCCTTTGATATAAATAAGGAAGGCCCGAGGCGGAGTTTGCCCGCGATGCGATCATATAACTTTAGTCCAATGGTGTATTTCAAACGATCCCATAAAGTATAAACCGGTACAATAAAGATTTGATCTTTTACAAGGTGGGGAGCATTGCGATGCAGAAGACCTCTTTCAATACTGGCTTCCCGCACCAGCCTTATATCCCCCTGGGCCAGGTAACGGACTCCGCCATGAACGAGTTTGGTACTCCTGCTGGAAGTGCCTTTGGCAAAGTCTGCCTGTTCAACTAAGAGTGTTTGGTATCCCCTGGCCACTGCATCAAGGGCTATACCCAGCCCCGAGGCTCCACCCCCAATCACAATCAGGTCCCAACTTCTCAGGGGATCTGCGATTTTTTTGAGATAATCAGCCCTTCCGGGCCTGTTGCCAATATTTGCCTTCATCAGTAGCCGTTTCGGTATATTTCAAATAGGAATAAATCGAAACTAAAAAATAATAAAATGAAAGAAAAATAAATTTATGCACCTTAAATGAAAATAGTTCGAAATTTGATCAGCTTTGTTAGTTTCATATAATTTCGGTTATACGAACAACTGTTTGAATTAAAGCTGTTCTTTTGAAATACTATCAGATCGGTATAAATTGAAAGGCTTATTCTAAAATCAACTATATGAGCACCCTGGCCGAGAGGCACCAGTTTATATTATCCAGGTTAAAGAAAGAGGGCAAGGTTAATGTCCTGGATCTTTGCCGGGACCTGAAAGTTTCTTCCGTGACTATCCGGAAAGACCTGAAATTGCTGGAGGATAAGAATCTTTTGTTCCGCACGCATGGAGGCGGAACCCTGAACAATCCTTATACGGTAGATCGCCCGGTCAATGAAAAAGTAAAAATCCGTTCGCTGGAAAAAACAGCTATCGGGGAAGCGGCCGCCCGGCTGGTTGAACCAAATGATTGTATCATCATTGCTTCAGGCACCACGGTATTATCACTGGCAAGAAGTATTAAACCCCAGGACCACCTGACGGTGATTACAGCTGCATTAAATGTAGCCACCGAACTCAACCGTCATCCTGAAGTGGAAGTGTTTGTGCTGGGTGGCATGCTAAGGAAAAGCTCTTCTTCCGTTACCGGTATGCATGCAGAGAGAATCCTGGATGATTTTTCCTGCAGTAAACTCTTTCTTGGCGTGGACGGTATAGATGCTGATTTTGGATTAACGACCACGCATGTGCAGGAAGCACAATTGAACCGGCGGATGATTGCTTCTTCCCAAAAGACTATTGTGCTGGCCGATTCAAGTAAGTTTGGCCGCCGCGGATTTGGCAGGATTTGCGGCATGGAAGAAGTGGAACAGATCATTACCGATAGTGCTGTCTCAGAACATATGGTAGATACATTAAAGGGAATGGGGATTGAGGTGACGATTGTGTGAAGATAGTTGAAGGTGGTTGAACCATAGTTAAACAATGGTTCAACAATCGTTCAACAACAGTTCAACCTGCATCAAAACGATAACCTAAAACTCCCGAACACGCCAAATGTCTTATCTCCTTCTTTTTGCAGGGTAGACGGCAAAACCCGCCAGATAAAATCTATACGCAAAACCCTTAGGATATTATCCACCCCGGTTCCCAGCTCCAGGTAGGTTTTTCCATCCAGGGTTTGAAAACTGTGACCCTGTTTGAAATTGAAGAATTTGTTGGCATCGGACAAACTTCCCCAAAGGGCCTTGGCGGTCCAGAACTGGCGAAACCGGAGCTTGGGAAAAAGCCGGAATATGCCATTCCCGATATTGTGCTCTACATTTAACCCTGCATATTTATCATGTACAAATTCCCAGCGGTTCATCATGTTAAAGGCGTACTTATTATAATAATAGAGTTCGTTGCCGGGCGCGATATCCAACAACATATAAGGCAGGGTGCCAAAGGTTTTTCCCCCGTATAAATAAAATGAAATATTTCCAAACGGAGGTATCTTGAAATAGTCTGATACGCTGGCGGAAACCTTGGTATAATCATAGCTGCTCTTTAACACCCCCGATATACCACGGGAAAAATACAATTCTCCGATAGGATAGGGACTACCCAGGCTGGTCCTGAAAAAATGATTTTCCAGGAATTTTTCAAGATAAGCAAAGCGGAGGCGGAGAGAGACTTCAAAGCTTGCCAGAGGTTCCCGACCATTTGCAACCGAAAATGAATCCTTGGGTATCAGGTTGCGCAGGGGCAGGTAGGATTTATGGGTAGTGGCCAGCAGCGTGGAAAAGCCGGACCTGGTTTCATTAAAGAATTCAAATCTTTTTTCATTGACTTTAATGAATTTGACCGGTATATTGGTTTTGCGGATCGCCAGGGCAAAAATATTGTCCTGGGTTACTTCGCCATAATAACTCTGGCCCCAGTCAATATCATTTGTGTAAGAACCATAAAGAAATAAACGGGGGTGTTTTTTGGGGAGATAGAAAAGCTCGGCTTTCCCTTTTAATTTTTTATCGCCAAATCCATAAGCGAGGTAACCATGCCACCACCAGTGCTTATCAAAATGTTTGTTGGTACCAAGGTCGAACCGCATCCGGAATCCTTCCCAGGAATTGGATGTAATCCAGTTGAACCAGGGACCCAATTGGAAATTGCCAACGTTCAGGTAACCCGTGCCAATAAAATTGAGGGTTTTGGTAAAGCGCTGGAATACGGGTGCATTCATCAGGGTGTCGATCATTTTTATTATACCCGCTTCCGTCTTGCTCAATTCTTCATGTCTTGAATCTTTCCAGAAGTCCCTGCTTTTATCATCGGCACCTACCAGTGTGATCACTTCTTCCATCAGCTTGTTCTTCTCCAGTTCCCGTATTACCGAAGAGTCATTGACCACGACATTTTTGTAAGTTGTTGTCTTGCGCCCGATAAATCCTGCTTTATCTTTTCCCAGTGGGGAAAGATCGGCTACGAATTTGTCTTTTGCGAGGAACCAGACGGAATCGTTGATCAATTTGTATTCCTGGATCAGGCTCAGGTTTTCCACGAAATTCACATTGGCCTGCTTACCCAGTCGAAGATTCATTTTTTGAATCGCAAAACTGGTATCATGTACCCAGCAATCGCCTTCAAATGTATCACTGCCGGTACGTTTGGGCGTAAACACCAGGTGATAGTACCGTTTGTGGTTAATGAACTGGGTGTCCACCACGCGGTAATTATAATAATAATCGCCGTTATCACTGATGGGGCTAACAAACTGCTTATCCATGACCGGGATAAAATTGTTGTATACATTGACAACCTGGTCCATCCCACCCAACAACCTGATCACACTTTCATTTTTTATCCCATTGGTATTGGCAGCTTTAATGATTTCGCGGCGTTTGAGAGGCTTTTCCTGGTAATAATAATCCGACAAGGCTTCCGTAAGGTAGGTGGGGAGGTATTTTAACCCCTCGGAGGTGTCAATATTCTGGTTGATAAGGTCGCTGACAGGTTTCAGCGGTTTGAACTTACCGAATTTTTCGAAATTGATATTCTTAAGGTCCAGTTCCAGTTTATTATACAATTCGTAGGAAAAATTATCAAAGCGGTAACGGTCATTATCCGGTTTCTTTTTTACAATACGGCGCCAGAGCAGGAGGCCTTTATTTACTTTAACCCTTACCCTTACCCCTTCATTGAATGTCCCCCGTTCCAGGGGTATTTGCAGGAGAATAGAGTCTTTTCTGCCGATAATCCCGAATCGGAAAGGCTGGTAGCCTACGCAGGTTATTTCCAGTGTATCGGAGGGCCAGCTATTCAGGTAAAAGACAAAATAACCAGCAGAGTCGGTGAGTTTGCCTACGGTTGAATTTTTAAAGCTGACAGATGCAAAAGGGATTCTTTCATCACTGTGTGAATCTTTTACTATGCCACTGATGATTTTAGTCTGCCCCCAGGCTAAACCGGCCAGGGCTTGCAGGAGCAGGATCGATATAAGTTGGTAAATGGTCAGCCGGCGCATCATCCGGTAAATTTACAAAGGACCAGTCGATTAAGTAGCTTCAAAAGACAAAGGGGGAAATTTAAAGGAAAAATGATTTGGTAATCCCGGAAACGCTTATTTACTTTGTATTTCAAAGTGCTTTTTATGAGCCAACAAAACCAACCGGTCGATTCCCTTCAGGAAGTCAAGGACATCAGGCGACTGATGGAAAGATCCAGCCGCTTTATTTCATTAAGCGGTATCAGCGGTGTGGCTGCGGGGCTTTGCGCCCTGGCGGGAGCTGCCATTGCTGAACTGGTGATCTTTAAAAAATATTATGTGAATTATAATGACCGGGGTTATTTTACAGCCAGCGATTTTGAAGGGCTGCGGATGCAATTGCTCCTGTTGGGTGCTGCGGTTTTCGTAGTTGCCTTTTCCCTGGCGTTTTATTTTACCTGGCAAAAAACAAAAAAGCAGGGGGTATCATTGTGGAACCCCACTTCGCGCAGGCTTTTTTGGAATATAGTAATCCCCCTGGCTGCCGGGGCACTTTTCATCCTGAGTATGCTACAATATAATGAATGGCGATTTATTGCACCAGCCTGCCTGGTTTTTTATGGCCTTGCTTTGGTAAATGCCAGCAAGTATACGCTAACGGATATCCGCTACCTGGGGTATTGCGAAATCGTACTGGGTCTTATCAATATGCAATGGATTGGGTATGGCTTGTATTTCTGGGCTATTGGTTTTGGTATTTTGCATATTTTATACGGAATTATCATGTGGTGGAAATATGAGAGAGGGGCTGGGGGTTGATTGTTGTAGAATAGTGGTTGATTAATGGTTGAAAATTGTTTAATGCAGTCTCAAAGCTAAGGCTTGCTGCAGTGCGGTTTACTAAGTGTTTAAAGGAAGGAAATGGGAATAAAGGCAAACAACGATTAAACCGCATGGGTACAGTGCCAGCTTTAGTAAAGCGTTCAACAACCATTCAACCGAAAGTGTACAGTTACAACTTTAGTGAGGTAATAAACAAATTTCAGTGAAGAACCCGATTACCGGTTTAAACAAAGTGTTCGATAACCGCATACGCCTGGGGGTCATGAGTATCCTGATGGTGAATGAGGAAGTGAATTTCAATGACCTCAAACAGATGCTGGAAGTAACCGATGGCAACCTGGCCACCCACCTGGTTAACCTGGAGGAAAACGGATTTATCAAGGTGCATAAAGGATTTATCGGGAAGAAAACAAATACCACCTATGCCGTTACCCGGGCAGGAGAAAAAGCTTTTGCCGATCACCTGGCGGCCCTGGAGACGATTATTAAAGGAGTGAAATAGTTTTTTTTTGATTATTCACTTTGAAAAACAAAGTACTTTTTATAAATATAAAACCAACAAGTATGAAACAGTCAACAAGATCATTCTGGCTTAGCTCAACCGGATTGTTGCTGGCGCTGCCTACACTCTATTTCCTATTCATCGCCATCCTCAAGTATGAGCTGAATGTGCCCGGTCCCTTTGATTCTGCATCTCCTTTGCTTGAAAAATTGGGTTTTAAGGAATCGCTAGGCTGGAATATCAACCTCCTGATCCTTTTCGGTCCTGTGTTCGCATTACTGCTGGCTTTGCTACAGGTGGTAAAAATCAATTGGCAGATTTCAAAAGAAGATTTTCGATTCCATGTCACCATTTATAAACGCTGGTTTCCGTTGGGAGTGGCGCTGCTGAGTGCTGGCTTGCTCGCTATTCTCTTTATTTACCTGGCAGGTGAAAATTGCAATTGTTGATACCAAAATCATCATTCTATGCTTCCTTCATTTATTATATATATCAGGGCCATCGGTCTCTACCTTTTATTTACACTTCCGCTGTTAATAATGCCAGTCCTCTATTTCGTTTCGGCGCTTTACGTTCTTTTCTATGGCTGGTTTGCCTGGGCGCTGTTTACCATTATCTATCTTATTTCAGCTAACAGTAAAACCTATGGAACCCGGATGCTGGTTTTAATATCGGGGGTGCTGGCTGCTGTTTGCTTTGCATTTCATATGCTCCAGGTGCTGGGAGTAGAGGAAGGAGTCTGGAACTCAGGTGGATACCTCTTGTTCCCTTTGTTTGCTGTTATAGCCGGCTGGGTAAGTTTATTTATGTCGGCCCGTGAAATCCGGGAAAAATTTGAAATGCAGCAATGGCGGCCGGAACCTATAACAGGGCCGGAAACGGAAGACAACAATTAATAACCAACGATAATTTTAAACAAATAACAATGGAATCAGTTTTAAACAGCATCTGGCAAAAAAGCAAATTGCTGATCAAGGGTCTTATCATCGGTGTGCTGGTCTTATTATTACTTATACCTGCTTATTTCGTGCAAAACCTGATCCAGGAAAGGGAAGCACGCCAGAAAGAAGCAGTATGGGAAGTGAGTAGCAAATGGGCCGGGTCCCAGAATATCAGCGGGCCCATTCTGGTTATTCCTTATGAGGAAAAATCGCTGGCAACCAATGGCCAACTGGTCAGTATACGGCGCAACGCCTATTTTCTTCCGGACAAACTGGATATTAAGGCAAAGGTTTACCCCGAAAAACGATACCGGGGTATCTATGAGGTCATGTTATATACCTCCACGGTCGGAATTACAGGAAAATTCCCGGCTCTCCCTTTACAGGCTTTGAAGTTGCAGCCAGCAGATATGCTTTGGAACGAAGCTTATTTATGCATGGGTATCAGCGATACAAGAGGTTTAAAGGAAGAAATCCGGTTGAAATGGAATGATTCGGTCAGCGGTCTAGTACCCTCCATGATCAATAATGCAGTATTGAAAGAGGGATTATCGGCCCCCGTAATTATTACAGAAACCGCAGCCGTGGAAGAGACTCATTTTTCCGCCACAATTAACCTGAACGGTTCAGAACAATTATTATTTACACCCGTGGGCCGGGAAACCACGGCCAGGCTGGAATCGGCATGGCCTGATCCCAGTTTTACCGGCGCTCAATTGCCGGTTAGTTCTGACATTAAAGACAGCGGGTTTGTGGCTAACTGGAAAAGTGTTGCCTATAACCGCGGCTTTCCACAACATTGGAAAAACGATGCCTATAACCTGGGGACTGCAGCATTTGGCACTGACTTATTCATTCCTGTAAACGGATACCAGAAAACGATGCGTTCGGTAAAATATGCCATCCTTTGTATCCTGCTCACATTTACAGCTTTCTTTCTGATTGAAACCACCAACCGGAAATCTGTACACCCCGTTCAATATGCGTTAATTGGTTTTGCCCTTATCCTTTTCTATACATTGTTATTATCCTTTTCCGAATACACCGGTTTCAATACAGCCTATGGAATTGCTTCGATTGCAACGGTAGGCCTGATCACCTGGTTTGTAAAAGGCCTGTTGGGTTCCATGAAGCTTTCCTTGTTTTTATCCTTTGTTTTGATCCTGCTTTATTCCTATGTATTTACCATACTTCAGTTGCAGGATTATGCTTTATTACTGGGCAGTATAGGCTTATTCCTGACACTGGCGGTGGTCATGTATTTCTCCCGGAAAATTCAATGGTAATATTCTTTTATAATTATAAAAAGCTGTTGATATGAAATTCATTGCGTGGAAACAGTATTTTGAATCCAACCGCCAGCATTTTGATCACCTGGACTGGAATGACGGCAGCCGGTTAACCCAACAAGAAAAGAAATTGATCAGCTCTTCAATCCGGCAATTCCAGCGGGGCGAGCATTCGGAGGGAAAGCATTTCATGGCTTTTGCCCAATCCTTGCAGGACCCTTCCTATTGCGAGACGGTAAAGATTTTTATCAGGGAAGAACAGGACCATGCGCTGGTGCTGGGAAGGTTTATGGATTTGGAACAAATCGGCCGGTTGAAGGATGACTGGCTGGATAATGTGTTCAGGCGTTTGAGGAAACTTGCCGGGCTGGAAGGTACCGTAACAGTATTGTTGACAGCCGAGATCATTTCCATGATTTATTACCGGGCTCTCGGGTTTGTTACTTCATCGGGTTTATTGAAAGCTATTTGTAAACAGGTGCTGGTTGATGAGGAAATGCATCTCCGTTTCCAATGCTATACATTAGAAATAATCTATAAAAGGAAAAGCAGGCCAAGCTTGTTTTTTCGTGGACTTACCCGCTCCATATTAATGGCCGGTACCATTGTGATGGTCTGGTGGTTTCACCGGCGGGTGTTGAGAGCCGGGACCTATCGTTTCTTTTCCTTTTTCAATGCGGTATGGCGGGAATTTAAACATTGTAACGGGATGATCCGTGGAAAGAGTGCGAACTTACGTGTACAAAATAATATCAATCATGCAGCATAAAAAAACAAACAGGATGGAGGAACTCACGGCTTTTTCAATCCGGGCCAGGAAAGAAAGTATTCATTTTGCCTGGGAGGGTATACTGGCTTTTTTTACCCGTCAGCACAATGCCATTATTTACCTGGTCATTACCCTGGCTGTTTTCATCGCGGCGCTGGCATTAAACTGTTCCAGAACAGAATTTCTCGTATTGATCCTTGTGACGGGGATGGTGTGGTCGGCCGAAATTTTTAACACGGCGATTGAAGCGATCATGGACCATATATCACCCGATCAGCATCCGGCTGTTAAATTCATCAAGGATGTTTCGGCTGCAGCGGTTCTCATGGCAGCCTTTACAGCGTTATTATCAGGGCTGATTATTTTCATTCCCAAAATTCTTTAGTATGTTTTCTGAATTATCTAAGAATTTTTTCCTGAAAAAATATTATTTCAACAGGCCGGAAATGGAAAAATTGCTGATTATTTCGGTCCTGTTCAGTATACTCTTGCTTAGTGCACGTGTTATAATCACGAACAAACTATTATTTGTTTTCCTGCCCTGGAATCTTTTCCTGGCCTGGGTGCCTTATCAGATTTCAACGGCATTAATGCAAAAACCGGGGCTGGTAGAAAGTAAATGGAAATTGGGGGCGTTATGTATAGCCTGGATATTATTTATTCCTAACGCTTTCTATATTCTCACCGATTTATTTCATTTGCAATTAAGGGAAGAATCAACCCGCTGGTTTGACCTGACCCTGATTTTTTCATTTGCCTGGAATGGATTGCTGCTGGGTATATTGTCGGTGAGGCAAATGGAAAAAATTGCCTCGCATGTGTTGGGTTTAAAAAGTGAATGGCTGTTCCTGGTCCCGGTTATGTGGCTGATTGCACTGGGAATATATATTGGCCGTTTTATGCGCTTCAATAGCTGGGATGTGATCACCAATCCTTTTACTTTATTTGGAGAAATTGGATATATGCTGATTCATCCTTTCCGCCATTTTGTGAGCTGGTCAACGATCGGCTGCTTTGCCATTTTTATGACGATAATTTATATCTCGATAAAAAGATTGGCAAAGGAGATTTGATTGGTTGTGAGTAGTGAATAGTGAATAGGATTAAGGCGGGGCATTTTGACTTTTTAATTTTT
>DASUMO010000368.1:0-3268 GCA_036277695.1 Chitinophagaceae bacterium | reverse complement strand
TATCAGCAAAGAAAGGGTGAAGAGCCGCTGGAAGGAATGGTTGGATCACGAAAAAGTCATAATGGACAAACTGGAATCCAGGGGTGACAGGATACACTAACGTTTTCAATTTATTCTATTCATTCAAATCTCTAATTTCCTGACTCCATCCTCTATCATGGTGGCAAATACATCGGGCGGATAACCGACCTGGTCAGTATAATGCGTTTTCATCTTTTCGGCAAAATCATCCACGCATTTTCGCTCAATAAATGCAATGGCACAACCACCAAAACCGGCTCCCGTCATACGGGCGCCAATACATCCTTCGTAACCCTGGCAAAAAGCCACGATGGTGTCCAGTTCTTTCCCGGATACTTCATACAATTCCTGTAATGACTGGTGAGATGCGTACATGAGTTTCCCAAAAGCAGTCATATCCTCTTTCCGCAGGGCTTCTGCCGCTTTTTTTACTCTATCATTCTCCAGCACTACATGCAGGGCCCTTTTTTCCAGGACAGGATCGCCGATATCCTGACGATGCAGCAACAAGGTATCCGGGGCCAGGTCACAGAGATTTTGAACGGGGACGACTTTCTTCAATGCCGTCAAAGCTTTTCCGCATTCCAGGAAGCGTTCATTGTATTTTGATTCAACCAGTTTCCTGGGTTTATTAGTATTGATAATAACCAAAACATGATCCTTAGGCTGAAGCGGCAGGTATTCATAGGTCAGGGTATCACAGTGTAACAAGATTGCGTGATTTTCCTTTCCCATAGCCACGGCAAACTGGTCCATGATTCCGCAGCTGACACCGATAAACTCATTCTCTGCTTTTTTACAAAGCAAAGCCATATCTTTTTTGGAAATATCCAATCCAAACATATCCGTAAGTGCAAAAGCTGTCAGGACTTCAATGGAGGCAGACGAAGAAAGACCTGAACTTACAGGAAGATTTCCGGCATACAACATGTCAAGTCCTGATGCATAATGACCGAGTGCTGCCAGCTCGTTGATAACACCCAATGGATAATTATACCACTCTTTTCCTGTCTTGGAATAAGAGTCCTGGAGATGCAGGTCGGCAGTCTCCGGAAAATCCATGGATTGGAACTTCAATATTTTCTCCGTGTTTTTTGAAACTGCCAGCCAGGTGCCCAGGCTAATGGCACAGGGCATCACATATCCCCCATTGTAATCAATATGCTCACCGATCAGGTTGACCCGGCCCGGGCAGAAAAACAAATAATCGGCTTCCCGTTTAAAACGCTTTTGAAATTCTTTCAGCAATAGGTGTTTCATCCTTCTATTTCAATTATATTTATTCAACATGAGACCAAACCAGGAATGGTGCTGCAAACATCCTACCGGTGAAGATATATATTTGTTTGCGCTGCACAACTCAAAGGGCGCCCGGGCAGTTCTCAGCAATTACGGGGCCATTATCAACTCCTTCGTCATACCAATGCCCGGTGGTCAAAGCAACGATATCGTGCTGGGCTTTGACACTGTGGAGCATTACTGGTCACCTGCCTACCTGGCCCAGTATCCCTGGTTTGGATCTGCAGTGGGCCGTTATGCTAACCGGGTAAAGGAAGGAAAATTCAGCATAGACAAAAAGCAATACCAACTTAGCAGAAATAAGGGCAGGGATCATTTACATGGGGGGCACGAAGGGTTCGATAAAAAAATCTGGCAATTGGTTTCATTAACGGATACCAGGTTGGAATTGCAGCTGATAAGCCCCGATGGGGATGAAGGATACCCGGGAACTCTTAAGGTTAACATCCGATTTGATCTGAACGAACAAAATGAATTGAGTTATGAATACCACGCCATCACCGATCAGCCCACGCCCCTCAATCTCACACACCATAGTTATTTCAACCTGGATAATGGCGAGGGCGAGATAACCGGGCATCTGGTGAGAATACCTGCGTCGCATATTTTGGAGCAGGATGCAAACCTGGTTGCAACGGGCAACCTTCTCCCCGTTGAACATACAGCCTCCGATTTCAGGCGCTTTAAAAAAATAAGCGAGAATTGGGATCCAGCCAGTGGTTATGACCAGAGTTATGTGATAGATCCGCAGGAGAAGTCACCCGCCCTGGTAGCCGAGGCTTATTCACCTGTTTCCAAAACACTGCTTAAAGTTTATTCCTCGGAACCGGTGTTGCATTTTTATACAGGGAAATGGATACCGGAGACCAGGGGTAAAAGAGGAAATGCATATGGTGCCTATTCTGGTTTCTGCCTCGAAACCCAGGTGCATCCCAATGCGATCAATATCCCGCATTTTCCCAATACTATTTTAAAGCCAGGAGAAAGCTATTATCATAAAACAATCTATTCGGTAATTACAGGTTGGGAAAAATAATCCAGCTCGGCAGCCAGGTCAAGAAAGGGGTATTTTTCCTTGAGTTGCCTGGTTTTTTCGAAATGAGCGGACAGGAATTGCTGGTGTGAAATAGTGTGTGGCTGGAAAGCCCGGTGTTTTTTGGCGATCGTGATTTTCCTGATCTCTTCCATTAACTGGCGGGTTCCGGGTTCGAAACAGGCCTCCGAAAATTTTTCTAATACAAAGGAAGTCGCCATATAATTCGGGTGAGCCAGGTCGATATCATAAAAACGGTAATCCCTCAGCACATCGATCACCAGTTCGTAAGCGGGAAAATAATGAAGTCTGTCAAATTTATTCACCATATGATGCACGGCTTCTATTAACCGGGCTTTACTGCGGTTATTCTCCACCACTCCATCGCGGAGATGCCTAACGGGACTGACAGTGAAAATGATATTAAGATCAGGGTTAAAACGAAGCAGCTGGTGATAGCAATTATCCAGCAATGAGATTGTTTCATCTATCCCCAGCATATATTTATTAAACCATTGTGCAGGCGCCCGGTGGCAGTTAGCTACTTCTGCTATTTGTGTCGGGGAATCCGGTTCCTTGAGCCTGTATATAAAGGAAGATCCCAGTGTGATGATAAGCCATTTTGCTTCTTTGAGAAATTCATGGGCTTTTTGCTGCGATTGATTGATAAGCTGTAGAGCCGCTCCCTTATCAGTATGTGAAAAGCGGCTATGGTGTTGCCAGCTATGCCAAACCTCGTTCAGCTGAAACAGGTCTGCTTCACCGTATTGTTTGTTTTGGATATAAGAAATCAAACTCCTGCATACACTTGCTGGGTCAAAGAGAATACCATTGGGATTTTGTAACACGGAAAACTTCATTTCTTCCAGGGAATTCCCGATATGTTCGGTAAAGCAGGACCCGGTGAGTAATAGT
>DASUMO010000367.1:0-13962 GCA_036277695.1 Chitinophagaceae bacterium | reverse complement strand
GGCGGCTGGGTGCAAAATTATTGGGATTTATTCGCTGCCCGGCAATTCGCAATTCGGGCCGGGCCAGTTCTTCTACGGATGGATAACTGCTGCTTACAGTAAACAGCACCCATTCTCCCTTATCATCAATGCTGATGGTAGGTGTGGGTTTGGCCAACAGCATATCTGCAATATCTTTTGGTGGTGTTTTATAACCGCCATCATCCTGGCTTTTGAGAGTGACAGAGCCCAGGACGATAATTGAAATGGTAAGCAGTAAACCTTGCAATCTCATTTTTATGATTTTTGGGGCCTTAAGGTAAGAAACAATGAGCGGGCCTGAGCAGCTTGTAGGAAAAATTGGATAACTGGCTTGCCACTGACTTTAATTCAGTTTAAAAAGGGGTAAACCAGTCCCGGCTTTGGCCTTTGATTTGTGGAAATAGATAGTTTTACACCCAAATCAATCTTATGGCTAGTTTTTCTTTCAAACCTTTTTTACTAGTGGCATTGCTGGCATGCGGTTCAGGCACTACAAAAAATGCTGATTCAAGTATTGAAGTCGATTCCACCTTAGTCAATGATACCAGTGCAAAGGGAGAATCCGCCCTGGTTCCTGTTGCAGGAGCCGATATTTCCCTGCCAGCAGGTTTTAAGGCGGGTACGGTAGTGGAGTCATTGGGAAGAAATCGCCACATTGCGGTAAACGGCAACGGAGATATTTATGTAAAGACCAGCAACACCAAAAACGGGAAAGGGATCTATGTGTTAAGGGATGCGGATAAGGATGGAAAATATGAAGTTGTGAAGAGTTTTGGAAATTATGGCGGAACGGGTATCGCCATCAGTAATGGCTACCTGTATGCATCATCGGATGAAGAAGTCTTTCGTTATAAATTGGTGAATAATGAAGTCAGTAATCCCGATGCTCCTGAAAAGATCATTACGGGTTTGTTGAGCAAGGGTACCCATGCTTCCAAATCAATTGCCCTCGATAATGCCGGTAATATTTATGTCAATATCGGCGCACCCTCCAACGCCTGCCAGGTGGTTGATCGTTCCGCCGGGTCACCCGGGCAAGATCCTTGTCCCATCCTGAAAAATGCCGGCGGCATATGGCAATTCAAAGCCGATAAACTGAATCAATCCTATGCACAGGGGCTTCGCTATGCGACCGGTTTACGCAATGTCGTGGGGTTGGATTGGAACAGCCAGCAAAATCAACTCTATGCCATGCAACATGGACGGGACCAGCTCAACACAGTGGATCCGGATCAATACAACGATGCGGAGAATGCAGAACTTCCGGCCGAGGAGTTTTTCCTGATCAAAAAAGGAGGGGACTATGGCTGGCCTTACTGTTATTATGATCCCGTTCAAAAGAAAAAAGTCCTGGGCCCCGAGTACGGGGGTGATGGAAAAAAACAGGATCGTTGCGCCGGAAAGGAACAGCCGATCTATGCATTTCCGGCTCACTGGGCGCCAAATGCCGTTTTATTCTATACAGGCAATATGTTCCCTGCAAAATATAAAAACGGGGTATTCATTGCCTTTCATGGAAGCTGGAACCGGGCTCCGCTAAAGCAGGGGGGATTTAATGTAGTCTTCCTGCCTTTTAAAAATGGAATGCCTTCCGGTACTTATGAAGTTTTTGCTGATGGCTTTACCGGCAAAGGTGCCGTAGATGGTGCAGACCAGGCTCAATATCGTCCCTGTGGATTGGCCCAGGGACCTGATGGCTCCATATATATTTCCGATTCAAAAAAGGGGAGGATCTGGAAGATCAGCTATTAAATGAACTGGTTAGAACAAAACCCGCATCTGATTACCTGCGCGAATTTTATTAGGGATTGAAGTTTCAGACATAAGATACCCGCCGGTTAGGAAAAGACTTTTGCCGTATACAGGGGTAGGCTAAAACTGAAGACGGTTCCTTTCCCGGGCTCACTTTCAATATCCAGTTGCCCTCCATTTTTTTCAATAAACTCTTTACTGATTAAAAGGCCGAGGCCCGTACCTTTTTCCTTTTCGGTGCCCCGCCGGGTTATCCCGGCATTCATCTCCATTAGTTTTCTGATCCGGGCTTCTGACATGCCAATCCCGCTGTCAATTACTTCGATCCGAACATTGCCATCTTTTTCAAAGGCCTTCATCATTATTTCGCTGTTTCGCTGGCTGAACTTGATCGCGTTGCTCAGTAAATTCCGAATGATAAACTCGGTCATTTCCTTATCCGCAAGCGCATATAAATGTTCGTCAATTGTGGTGTTGATTTTTATTTTTTTCATATGGGCATGTAAATGCAGCACGCGGATGCAGTTATCAATTGTCGTTTTCAAAAACAGCTTTTCCGGTTTGAACTGCAGGATATTCATCTGGCTCCGGCTCCATTGCAGCAGGTTATATAATAGCAGGTTTAAATTATCCAGGGATTGCTGGGCTTCGGCAAATAATTGTTGTTTTTCTTCTTCACTCAGTTTGTCATGATGCTCGGTCAATAATTTCATAAAGGATTGCATGGTGGCGAGCGGGTTGCGCAGGTCATGCGAAACCACGGAAAAAAGTTTGTCTTTAACCTGGTTCAATTGCCGGAGCTGGGCCTGCGATTCACGTAATTGAAGAATGGCCTCTTCCAGGACCAGGTTTTTTTGCTTCAGGTCGGCCGTTTGTTTCGCTACTTGTTGCTGCAACTCTGTACGTTGTTGTTCGATCAGTTCTTTTTTCTCGCGTTCCCGGTCCAGGGCCAGTCTTTCTTTTTCCAGGGTTTCATGTGCCAATTGAAGACGGGTACGGTTTAGACGACTGGCCAGGCCCAGTGAGAAAACAACCAGTTGGATCAATACCCCGAATTGCACAAAATAGCGCGTAAAATAATTATCACTGGCCAGTCCCATTTCACGGCTGATAAAGGCGATGGCGCCGATCACCAGCAGGATATTGGCTACAATAAAATATTTCGCGGGCTCATATTTTTTCCGGTAGGCGATAATCCCGGCGACCAGCATCATCACCAGGATGACGGAGCCCAGTATTCCAATGATGGCGATCAGGGTGTGAAGAATATCAATTCTCGCCAGGAAACTGATTAACCCGGCCAGTGTAGCCAGTGAGCTTACCAGGATCAGCACATTGAGCCAGCGGTTAATCCCCGGCATGAGTTGGGGTGTATGAAGATAGGTGCGGGTAAAAAGTATACGTGCCAGTCCGGTAAGGGGCACCAGCATTGTGTAGCAATACGTATCCCAAAGTGGTGAATGCGGCCAGATATATTCAATACCAAATCCATAATAAAAGGCAAAATAAAATCCGAGGCTGACGAAACTGATCACATAATAGAGATAACTGATATCCCTGACTGCGAATAACAGGAATAAATTATAAAAAGCCATCACCAGGATGATGCCCAGGAACATGCCTTGCCAGAATAACCGTTTGCGATCCCTTTCCTCAAAACTGTTTTGTTGTTGCAGGTGCAGGCCCAGGTCGGGGGGCAGGTAAATACTGTATACGGGTTGAAGATGAAGCCAGCAATCGCGGCGCTCGTCTTTTCTTAGTAAAATTTTCAGGCCATTCACCGCTGAACGTTCTGATCGTTTTTCCAGCGGAAGCAGGCTGCCGGTTTCCAACTTCTCAAAACCGCCAGATTCATGCGATATAAATAAACGTACATAACCTGATTTCGGTGTTTGGAGGATAAATTCCTGGTCAATGCCCGTCTTATTTTCCAGCCTGAAATGGGCGCGATAAATCCAGTGTTTTTGATAATCTTCTCTGGCAAAAGAAGCCAGCGGTTCAAATCGTTCAGCAAGGGTGTCATCCAGTAAGGATAAACCGTTTTTGGTGCGGTCTACCTCCCAGGAAAGTTTTTGTGAGGGAAGACGGAGGATAGTTTGGCTGGCTTCGATCTGCACAAGGCTTTGTGCCGAAATGGATCCGCCAAACAAAAGAATTAAACTCAATCCATAATATAATAAGGTGCGAAGCAGTGGTAAACGGTTTTTGTAAATTTAAATGATAATATTGCCGAATTGAAATTAACGTTATGGCGGGAATAAAAGTCATGTTGGTGGAAGATGACTGGATCATTGCTAAGGAAATTTCCTATTCGCTGCAAGACCTGGGTTTTGAGGTGACCGACACTTTTGATTCAGGTGAGGAGGCGCTCAAGCAGTTAAAAATCCTGCAACCGGATATTGTGTTGCTCGACATCGATCTCTCTGGGGAAATGAGCGGTATTGATGTAGCAAGAAAAATGAAACAGGATACCAGTATCCCCTTTATTTTCCTGACGGCCCTGGCTGATCACCAAACGATTGCGAAAGCCAAGTTGGCCGAACCTTATGCCTACCTGGTAAAACCTGTGAAACCCGAGTCACTTTATTCAACGATTGAAATTGCCCTTCACAACGCCGCTCAGCGAAAAACGGAAGCTCCTGCAGCTTCCCCCTTAAAAGAAGGACTGACCATGCAGGACGGAATATTTATAAAAAATAAAAAAAGACTGGAAAAAGTGATGCTGGCTGATATCCTCTGGGTGGAGGCCTATGATATCTACGCGATGATCAAAACCCCAGGTGGCCAGTACCTGTTAAGTCATTCTTTGAAAGCTGTGGAAGAAAAATTTCCTTCTACTCATTTCATTCGCGTACATCGGTCTTACCTTGTTAACAAGGAAAAGATTCACGCGATTGAAGAAAATGAACTCATCATCGATACCACGAGGATCCCGATTGGCAAAACCTACCGGGAGGAGTTAATGAAGCGTCTTTCCTTTTTATAAAACAGTTCATACTGACGTTGAACCTGTACGGCCTTTTTTTTCAAAGGTCATTTTTTTCACCCCACTAAAAGATTCATTCACCTGACAATTTCATCCGTTGGCAAGCTAACAGGTATCGGTATGGTTAAGAAAAATAATTTAGGCTGATTAATTGCTTGCCTGATGAATAACCTGGCCACACCGGGAATGCTGCTCGCTGTATGGATCTGTTTGGCTGTTTATGCCTGCGTCATTCTCTATTTTGTGATTCGTGGTGCCCGCCGTACCAAGACCATGTCCGATTATGCCACGGGCACTTTCCAGTTTTCTCCTGCAGCCATTGGCTTATCCCTGGCTGCCGGTATGACCAGCGCAGCGACCTTTATCATTAACCCCGGGTTTGTTGCATATTATGGAATCAGTTCTTTTCTTTCTATGGCTATCTTTTTGCCATTGGGAGCCCTGATCTCGCTGGTGATCTTATCCAAGCGTTTCCGGAAAATCGGGAATGTCATTCAGGCCAAAACCATTGCTCAATGGCTGGGTACAAGGTTCCAGAGTGAGGGTTTCAGGTTGTATATCGCTTTTCTATCCTTGCTGCATCTCACTTTTATTGTATTGATCTGTGTGGGTCTTACCCAGGTGCTGAGCAAGGCCCTGAATGCTGATACTTTTTTCACGCTGGCCGGCATCATCTTTTTTACGTTTGGCTATATGATGTTTGGCGGGGCCAACAGCATGGTTTATACCAATATGATACAGGCCCTCCTGAAAGTAGTGGTAGCCGTTGTGATCCTGGCTTCGGGCTATCATTTTTTTGCCAGTGAGGGCGGAGGATTTTTTGCCCGGCTGCATGCTATTGATCCCCAACTTACCAGGGCTTTCAATACATCCAGCCCGCTTTATCGTGATTTTTTTGAAGTGGTGATCTGCCAGTTCATTGTTGGAGTTGCGATCGTTTGCCAGCCCCATATCATAACAAGATCGATGTTGCTGAAAGATGACAGGGGTATGAATCGTTTTCTTACCGTGGCAGTCGTGCTCCTGGTACTTTTCTTTTGTGTAATATTTGCGGGACTCTATGGTCGGCTGGTCTTTCCTGATCTCCAGTACAACGGGAGCCAATTGCCGCTGGATGGCGTAATGTCGGCTTATGTGGTTACAAGTTTTAACCCGCTCATGAGTTTATTCCTGGTGGTAGGTTTGATTGCATCAGGCATTGCGACACTCGAAAGCCTGATTCAGTCCATCAGCACAACGATCACCTCGGACATCATCAAACCACTTTCAGGAAAAACGGTATTGAAAAATGAATTACTAATTAACCGGGGTGTGATTGCGATAATGGCCCTGGTCACCCTCTTCATTTCCTACCGGCAACTGGTTAGTCCCGATCTGAGTGTAGGCATATTGGCGCAAAATGGTGTATACGCTTCTTTTTCCGCCGCCTTTGTCCCTTTGTTGTTCGGGATGTTTTTCAGGGATGTGCACAAAGCCGCGCCTATTGTTGCTTCGGTGGTTGCCATCCTGGTTCATTTCAGTGTATACTACGGAAGGCTAACGCCCTATATGGAGTCGGGCACCCGCAACCCGGGTATTGCATCGGCCATCGCGATTCTTTCATCGCTGACCGCGGGGGGAATTATTTACCTGGTAACTAAAAAGAAAGTAGCAGTAGCATGAAAAAATTTATCACCATAATTTTTTGCATTCACAGCCTCGCACTTTTTGCGCAGCATGATTGCAGGCCCCAATATGGGCAACCTGTTCAGACGATTACCTTATCCCAGGGCCCGGTTGCTTATATCGAAAAAGGGAAAGGCCCGGTGATCATTTTTATTCATGGGTTGGGCGGTAATCTTTCCCATTGGAGCAAAGTCAGTGACCAACTATCGGCGGAGTATTGCTGTATCATTTTAGACCTCCCGGGTTATGGCCGTTCCGGTAAAATAACCAATACAAATAGCAAGGACCAACTGCAATTTTACGCTGATGCCATCGATGAATTCCTTGCAAAGAAGAAAATAAGAAAAGCTGTATTGGCAGGTCATTCCATGGGTGCCCAGGTGGCTATGATCTCGGCTTTGCAAAATAAAAGGATTAAAAAACTGGTACTTGCGGCACCAGCCGGTTTGGAAACTTTTTCAGAAAAAGAAGCCCAACTGCTGCTAGCCTCTACACCGGCTGCTGTTTTTGAAAAACAGGATGAAGCCGTGATCCGGGCCAATTTCAAAATGAATTTTTTTCAACAGCCGCCGGATGCCGAGACATTGATCCAGGATCGCCTGCGATTAAAAACCTGCCCGGATTTTAAAAGCTATTGCGAGATCGTTTCCCATGGAGTGAAAGGGATGCTGGCACACCCGGTAAAAAATGAGTTGAAGAATATTCAACAGCCCACCCTGATCTTGTTTGGTGCAAAAGATGCCCTGATCCCGAATAAGTTTTTACATCCTTCTTTAACAATAGATGATTTGGTAAGCGAGGCCAGGAGTTTATTACCAGTGTCCCAATCCAAAATCATCGAAGGAGCCGGGCATATGCTGCCATGGGAAAAAAGTAGCGAGGTGGCAGAAGCCATCAAAGCTTTTTTACAATAACTGTTTAATTAAATAACACTAAATTGAAACTGTCATGAGAAATTTAGTCGTGCTTTTGCTGATGCTGGTATTGAGTAGCTTCGGTTATTCGCAAACCAGCGGCAAAATCAGTGGCCGGGTTACTGATAATCAATCGGGCGAACCGCTTAGCGGCGCCACGGTAACGATAAGAAGCAGTGGTGCATCAGCCATCACCGATAATGAAGGTCGTTTTACGCTCAGCAATGTAAGAGCGGGAAAAAACACCCTGGTGATTTCCTATGTAGGTTATGCCGACGTTACTGTTTCAGTTGATGTAAGCAGTGGCAGTACCGCTACAGTTGAGGCCAGGCTGGATATTTCAGCCCGGGCCGGGAATGAAGTGGTGGTATCGGCTTCAAAAAGACCGGAAAAAATTACCAGGGCACCGGCTTCCATCAGCCTGATCTCCGCCAGGGATTTTGACCAGATTGCTTCATTTAATGCCGGGGAACTGGCCTCAAAGATCCAGGGCGTGGAATTTGTAAGGATTGGAGTCACAGGTGTAGGGTTTAATGCCCGCGGTTTCAACAATGCCTTTAATGCAAAGATCCTTCAAATGACAGATGGACGGAACAGCATGATGGCGGGAGGGAGTGGATTACCTTCTGGTATCATGAACACCGTTATCAAAGAAGATATCGAAAGGCTGGAAATTGTGTTGGGACCCAATTCGGCTTTGTACGGACCCAATGCGCATAACGGTATTGCAAATACGATCACCAAGGATCCCCGCCGGTACGCGGGTACAACCGTAGCACTCACAGCCGGTAACCGGGAAGTGTTCAGCGGGCGCTTCCGCCATGCCACTAAAATCGATAATAAATGGGCCTATAAATTAACCGGGGAGTATACCACGGGAAAGGAATTTGAATGGCATGATAGTGTTTATGCCGGCGGTTCGGTGTATGGACCCGCGCTGGCCATCCCGGAGAGGATTCCCTCTTACCAGTTCAGGCATATCCGGGGAGAGGCGCATGTTTATTATAGCCTTACTCCCAAATCCGACCTGATTGCTTCCTATGGTGGCAGTAAGAATAATTTCATCAGTGTGAACAATACGGGTCGCAACCAGATCCGTGACTGGAAATTCTCTTACCTGCAATTGCGTTATGTAAGCCCGCACTTTTTTGCCCAGGCTTATGAAACCTGGACCAATGTAGGCCAGTCTTATGGCATACCGGGTTATACCAGGGATTTCTGGAACCGCACCCATAGCACGATCACGGATCCCAATAATGCCCTCTATGGCGCAGTGGGCCGCCTCCCGCCCGATTCGGCGGAACTCTATGCTTTGCGTTTGGGAAATCGGTTTAAGGAAGAATCAAAACGTTTCAACGCGGAAGCCCAGTACAACCATTATTTAAGTGAAATTGGTTTGAACCTGGTAGTAGGGGCGAGTTATCAAAAAGATAACCCAAATACATTTGGCACCAGTCTGATTGATGCTGTCAATACGTTTGAAGTAACGCAGTATGGGGGTGCACTCCAACTGGAAAAAAACTTACCGGCTGATATGAAACTGGTAGGAGCGGCCCGTCTCGATCATCACAGCTTATTCGGGAATATGTTTGCTCCCAAATTGGGTTTGGTAAAAGGAGTGCCCGGTGGTGCAGTCCGTCTTACCTGGGGTAAGGCCTTTGCGGCGCCTATTATCCTGTTCCAACGCGCCAGTGTGTTTGGTTTGGTATTTGGTAACGGTGACGGCGTCAAATACATTCCCAATGGTGCCAGTGTGACTGATGAAAGCGCGGTAGTAACCACTGTGCCCCTGCAACCCGAGGAGATCAATACCTGGGAATTGGGTTATAAAGGCACGATCGCTAAGAAATTATATGTTGATATCAATGGTTATTATGGACAGAGTAAAAATTTCCTGAGTCCGGCAATTACGGTAGGCGGAAGAGCATTGAGCGTGGGGGATATTGCGATCACAACGCCTTTATTGTTTCCCGGAACCGTAAACGGATCCAATATTTTGAGCGGCGCTGCATTTGCCACCTATTTCAATTATGGCGAAGTAGCGTCTTATGGTGTTGATCTCGGATTGAATTATTATTTCACGGATGATATCAGCCTGGCGGTAAAATATTCCTGGTTCAACTCGGATATTACAGACGATAATATCAAGAATGACGCGAACCGGGATGGTTTTGTTTCCCTGGAAGAGAAAAGCCTGAATGCGGCAGAGAACCGTTTGGCCTCCACCCTCAGTTTCCAGAATCTTTGCCAGAAAAGATTATTTGTCAATCTTTCAGTTCGCTGGGTCCAGGAATTTGATATGTACAGCGGCAGCCAGATCGGGACAAAGGCCGGGCAGGGTAAAAGAGGTTCAGTATACGGCGGTATCAACCCGCTCAATAACCAGCCCCGTTATTATGTGAAGAATTTCGATCATGGACCTCTCGGTGGATTTACATCCATAGATATCAGTTCAGGTTATAAGCTTAATGAGTACCTGAGCCTGGGTGCATCTGTAAGTAACCTCTTTGATACCGAGCAAAGGGAATTCGTGGGTTCACCTACCATAGGCCGCTTATTTGCTGTGGAATTGAAAGCGCATATCCCGCAGGGTTCGAAAACAAAAAAATAAAAAGATGTGAATAGGGTGGCGCCCGAGGGGGTGCCACCTTTTTTCCTGATCGATCATGTCGCTAGAGCTGTTAACGATACAATACTGGTTGCAGCATCATGCCCGCTACAGGCCTGATCATCTTGCCATTATTTTTGAAGACAAAAAGCTTTCTTATAAACAGTTGAATGAAGAAGTAAACCAGTTGTCGAATGCATTGATCAGGGCCGGCATCCGTAAAGGAGATAAAGTAGCGACCCTGCTTCCCAATTGCCTTGAACTTTGGGAGATCTATTGGGCCTGCGCGCTTACAGGAGCTGTTGCGGTTCCACTCAGCCCCTTACTCAGGGGGCAGGGCTTATTCAATCTCCTGGATAATGCAGATACCAGGCTGCTGATCACCAATGAGGAACTTACCCAACACGTTGAAGAATTAAGGGGAGAGCTGGTAAAGATTCCCGCTCCTAATTTTTGGGTGACCGATGCAGATAACTTGGATAATTATACCAGTTATCATTTGAGGAAACAGGCTGCCGCGGGAGATAGGGTAAATGTTGAGACGGTAACGGGGGATGATCCTTATAATATCATTTACAGTAGCGGAACAACTGGTTTACCAAAAGGGATCATCATCAGTCATGCGGTTAGAGCTCTTTACGGCTCCCTGTTCGCCAATGCCTTCAGGATGACCCCGGAAAGCGTGGTACTTCATTCGGGCGCCATCATATTTAATGGATCTTTCCTGACATTGATGCCGGCCATGTTCCTGGGATGCACCTATGTTCTCCAGGCCTGTTTCGATCCGCATGCGGTGACTGAAACGATCCGGCGGGAAAAAGTGACGCATACCATTCTCGTGCCTTCGCAGATCGTGAGCTGCATGCAACTGGAAGAATTTAACCAGCAAAATCTCAAATCAATTGAATATATTTTATCCGTGGGTGCACCGCTGTTGCTCGAGCATAAAGAGGAGTTGAACCGGCGGGTTCCGGGTATATTTTATGAACTCTACGGGCTCACAGAAGGATTCATGACGATCCTTGATAAGAAGGATGCGATGAGTAAAACCGGCAGCGTGGGAAGGCCTCCGCAATTCATGTTCGCAAAAATCGTAGATGAGAACGGTGAGGAATTAGCGACTGGAAAGATTGGGGAAATTGTCGGCAAGGGCCCTTTATTGATGACAGGTTATTATAAAAATGAAGTTCAAACCTCGGCAGCCATCCGGGATGGCTGGTTATATACCGGTGATATTGGTTACCTGGACAAAGACGGTTTTCTTTTTTTAACCGGGAGGAAAAAAGACCTGATCATTTCGGGTGGTGTAAATGTTTATCCTGCCGATATTGAAGAAATTGTTGTTCGTCATCCTGCGGTTAAAGATGTAGCCGTATTTGGTATTGCCCATAAGGAATGGGGAGAAACGCCCGTAGCCGCGGTAGTGTTGAAAGAGCATGCAAAAAATACTAGCCCGGAGGAATTGCAAACCTGGGCCAATAACAACCTGGAAGCCCGCTACCAGAAGATCTATAAAGTTGTCATCATTGACGAATTACCACGCAATATTGCCGGCAAAGTATTGAAGCGGGAGCTCAGATTACAATTTGCCGAATAAATCCAGCTAAAATTAAAGAATGAAGGAAGGTTTTATTACTGCCAACTCCATCCGCCTGCATTACCTGGAATTTGAAGGTAATGAACCCAGCATACTTTTCATGCATGGATTAACGGCCAATGCCCATGCCTTTGATGGCTTGATAAAAGCAGGCTTGAGTCCTGCCTTCCATGTGATTTCCGTTGATCTTAGGGGCCGCGGTTTAAGTGATGCACCCGCAAGTGGGTATACCATGAAAGAGCATGCGGCTGATATTATCGGCTTAATGGATGCTTTAAAACTGGAACAGGTGATCCTGGCCGGGCATTCCTTTGGAGCCTTCCTGGCGCTTTACCTGGCCGCATATTATCCCGAAAAAGTAAGTAAACTGATCCTGATGGACGCTGCCGCCAAAATGCATCCCAATACCAGGGAGATGCTGGCCCCGGCATTAGGACGGTTGGGACAGGAGTTCGAATCACTCGAGGCTTATATTGAAAAAGTAAAAACTGCTCCCTATCTCACCGAATGGGATGAAGCTATGTATAGCTATTACCAGGCTGATACCCGGGAGTTTGAAAATGGCAGGGTAATGCCGATACCCACACTGGAAAATATGACGGAGGCAGTGGTAAAAGGAAGTTTGGGCGAACAATGGGAAGAGATACTGGCTTCGGTGGAACAACCGGCCATCCTGATCAATGCTCCAGGCATTTACACCCTCAACGCCCCCTTGCTGCCAGAGGAAAATGCCATGGAGACAGTGAACCTGATGAAAAACTGCATCTATGCAAAGGTCGCAGGCAACCACCAGACCATGTTATATGGCGAAGGAGCGAAGGAAATCGTACAGATCATTCACTATTTTCTGAACAAATAAATATGCAGGTAAAGAATAGCGTTGTGGTCATTACCGGTGCGGCCAGCGGAATAGGAGAAGCCGCAGCACTTGCCTTTGCAGCGGAAGGGGCCAAATTGGTTTTGGGCGACCGGGACCTTATGAAACTACAAGCAGTTCAACAAACCATTGCAGCTAATGGAGATAAGGCCATCGCCTGCGAACTGGATGTAACAAAGGAAGAATCCGTTCGCGCATTCATGGAAGCTGCTGTGGCTGAATATGGGCGAATCAATATTGTGCTGGCTTCAGCCGGCATTACCCGTGACAGTTTTTTTATTACGCCGGATAAGGAAACAGGTAAAGTAAGAAAGTTTATGGATACCGATCAATGGAAACAGGTGATTGATGTGAATATGACGGGTGTGTTCCTGACCATGCGCGAAGCAGCGATCCGGATGGTGGATAACCAGTGGAAAGGCGTGCTGATCCCGCTTTCTTCGATCAATAAATGCGGAGAACTGGGACAACTGAATTATGCTTCTTCCAAAGCCGCCATCGCTCTTTGGCCTAAGATACTGGCAGGTGAATTTCATGCCCGTGGTATCCGTAATATCCGGATAGCAGCCATTGCCCCCGGTTATGTGGAAACTCCGTTGCTTTCTTCCATCAAACCGGAAATACTTCAATCCATCATCAATGAAATTCCGTTAGGAAGATTTGTAAAGACTGAAGAGATCATTGCGACCATTCAATTTATCATAGAAAATGAAGCCGTTCATGGCACCACGCTGGAGATCTCCGGCGGAGTTATCGGGAAAGGACTGGCCAAATAAAAAGCGGGAAATTTTTCCCGGGTAATATTATTGTTTATAAAGAACACCACCCTTCATCACCAGTTTTACATTCCTGGTATCCCTGATATTTACTGATGGGTCGCCTTCAATTGCTACCAGGTCGGCCAACCATCCTTTTTTAATTCGTCCTATCTTGTCGCCATAGCCAAACACATCGGCATTCACTGACGTAGCGGAACGCAACACATCAATGGGTTTCATTCCATACTCTGCCATCAGTTCCATTTCAACGGCGTTTTCGCCATGGGTAAACACGCCGGAATCACCGCCCATGCAAATGACCACGCCTGCTTTGAGGGCGGCCGAAAAACTTTTTTTCTTCTGCACAATTCTTTCCGGTACAGGGTCCTGGCCTTTACGCCAGCCTTTGTATTGTTCAACGGCTTCCGAGGCTGCCAGGGTAGGACAAAAAGCCACTTTTTTTTCTTTCATCAGTTTGAATATTTCCTCGTTGCCCTCATCTCCATGTTCGATGGTAGATACGCCACTGTTGGCGGCTCTCCGCATGCCTTCGGGCGAAGCAGCATGCGCAACAACTTTGCGGCCACTGCTATTGGTATTGCTAACCAGCCATCCCAATTCCAATTCGCTGAATGTAGGCATCGTTTCTCCATTTGGTCCGTAGCGATAGTCAGCATAAACCTTTACCAGGTCGGCGCCGTGACCGATCTGGGCCCGGAGGGCTTTGCTTAATTCTTCCAGCCCGGCCACTTCTTCGGCTCCCTGGGGTAACTCAATATCCGGC
>DASUMO010000366.1:0-7882 GCA_036277695.1 Chitinophagaceae bacterium | reverse complement strand
TGTTTCCCAAAACCCTGGAAATGGAAAAACAACTGAACTCATGAAAACGGGTTACTATAAAATGCCACTCCGTATAACTGATTGCCGGCAAGGCCCGGGCGATTTGGAAAATGCGGAGCTGGCATTTTATGATAACTGCCTATCTATTTTTTAAGATTAAATGAATTCAAATGAATAAGATTGCAGCCATAGCGCTTTTTTCATTGTTCTCCATGAGTTGCAATGAAAGCAAACAAAAGGAAAATACTGAGTCGAATACAAAGAGCGAAACGATCCGGCACGATCATGAAATGGACAGCCATGGAATGGAACTAAATAAGGGGTCAAAATGGAAAGCCGATAGCAGCACGAATAATAATGTCAACAGTATAATTGCTCTCATCGAAACTTTCAAGACTGGAAATGACAAATCAATTCAAGCTTACCAGCAAACTGTGGCAGGACTGGAAGCCGGGTTGAATAAGATGATCCGGGAATGCCGGATGCAGGGACCGGATCATGATGCATTGCATAAATGGCTGGAGCCTTTAATCAATGGTGTAAAAGATCTTAAGCAATCAACAACGGAAGAAAATGCGGCAGTGGCATGGGGAAAAATTGAGGCGCAAGTGCATTTATACGATCAATACTTTGAATAATGATGACCATTAACGCGCAGACAAAGATTAAGGCCATTCTAAAACATAATCCCGGTGCGCTGGATGCAATCGTCAGCATTCATCCCAGATTTGAAAAATTAAGAAACCCGGTTTTGAGAAAACTGATGGCTGGACGGGCCAGTATTTCGATGGCCGCAAAGATCGCCGGTTGCACTGTGCAGGATTTTTTCACCAGACTGGAGCCTTTGGGATTCCGGGTTGATGCAATAAAAGATTCCAGGTTAACCAACGAAGAAAAAGAATTGCCAATATTTCTAAAGAATATAGAACCGACTAAAATTATAAACCTGGATGTAAGACCTGTCCTGGAAGCCGGTGAAGACCCGCTGCAACTAATTCTTGAAAAGTTCAGGTCTTTAGTACCGGGGCAGGTACTTGTCATCACAAATAGTTTTGAACCTGTACCCCTGATGAAGCTGGTAAAAAAACAGGGTTTTGAATCCTATGCAGATCATATCCATGACAATCTCGTACTCACCTATTTTTACAAAGCAGACCAGGGCCTTGAACCTCCGATCCAGGCTGCTGAGGCAGGTGCTTTAGGTTTTGATGAGTTAATGCAACAATACCAGGGAAAATTGCTGGAGTTGGATGTCCGCCAGCTGCAAATGCCCCTGCCTATGCAAAAAATACTGGAAGCCCTTGATGAATTACCGGTAGGCCGGGCATTATTTGTTTATCATAAACGAGTCCCGGTATTTTTATTACCCGAACTGGTGGACAGGAAACTTGATTACCGCATCAAAGAAATCAGGGAAGGTGAAGTACATTTAATAATATTTAAACCCTGATGTTTGCCGGCAGTACAACTGAAAACCATTTAGCGAGGAACACGACCCATAAGGCCGTGTTGCCATTTTACTTATATGCTGGTTTATCATTCCTGGCAGGTACTATTGTCTTGTTATTTTCCACAAAAGCATTTACACAGCATTATTTTCACCCCCATACTCTTGCGATTACCCATATTATGGCCCTGGGATGGGGAACAATGATCATATTGGGAGCCAGCCACCAGCTGGTACCTGTATTAATTGAAGGAAGTTTGTATAGTAACAAACTGGCCTACACTTCATTTATACTGGCAGCTGCCGGTATTCCCATGCTGGTTTACGGGTTTTATGTTTTTGATATGGGTTGGCCGGCTAAATGGGGAGGCCGCTTTGTGTTATTGGCTATTCTTTGTTATATCATCAACCTGGCTACCAGTATGGTAAAAAGCAATACCAGGAATGTACATGCCATTTTCATTCTTACTGCTTCGTTTTGGTTATTCCTGACGGCATTCCTGGGCCTGGTGCTGGTATATAATTTTACTTATCCTTTCCTGCCACAAGAATCATTGGATTATCTGCCGCTGCATGCTCATACCGGTGTCATTGGTTGGTTCCTGCTCCTGGTAATGGGAGTTGGTTCCAGGCTGCTACCCATGTTCATGGTATCCAAATACGTCAATAATGGATTGTTGTGGACAATTTATGTACTGGTGAATAGCAGCCTTTTGTTCTTCCTGTTTTCTTTTCTTTACTTTCCGGGTGTTTCGTATAGTTTACCCATTGCAGCCATTTTCCTGGCATTACTCCTGTTTGGGTATTATTGTTATAATGCTTTTCACCAGCGCATTCGCCGGCAGCTGGATGAGCCCATGAAATTTTCACTCCTGTCGGTCATGATGATGCTTTTGCCCATCATTTTCCTGGCCAGCATTACAGGCTGGCTGCTCACTGACCAGCTCAATACAAAGATGGTCCTGATTTATGGCTTTGTCATTTTCTTTGGATGGATAACCGCTATCATTTTTGGAATGACATTTAAAACCTTACCATTTATAGTGTGGAATAAAGTGTATCACCAGAAAGCAGGCCTGGGAAAGACACCGAATCCAAAAGATCTTTTTAACAGCCGGGTATTTATCATCATGGCATTGACCTATCTGCCGGGGTTTATATTATTTATCATCGGTGCTTATCTCTCCGATGTATTTGTCCTGAACTTCGCAACCTGTTTCCTGTTGCTGGCAGCTCTGCTTTATAACTGGAATGTGATCCGCGTCATACTTCATAAACCCCTGCCGGCATGAATGTAAAAACCAATAACGAAATAAAAAGCTGTATCGCACTGGCTGCCCTGGAAGCTGTGATAGATCCCGAAATAGGACTCAATATCGTAGACCTGGGCCTGATCCTCGGGCTTGATTTTGATGAATCCAAGCAAAACATAAACGTGACGATGACTTTGACGACTCCTTTCTGCCCCATGGGCGAAACGATCAGTGGTGCAGTGAAAAGAGTCCTGGAGAATACCTTTCGCCATACTGTAGTTTTAATAGATCTGAATTTTGATCAGCCCTGGAATCACGGGCGGATCTCGGAAGAAGGACTAAAATTTTTAAACAGCTGACCATGCTGAGCCTGACCTGCAAGACGGCCATTAAGGCGGTGATCTACCTGGCTTCCAAAAAAGAATCCGGTGAAAAATCCGGTATTAAGGAAATTGCCGATTTTATTGAAGCCAGTGAACATACCGTAGGCAAAATGTTACAATCGCTGGTCAAGGCCAACGCCATCCAGAGTGTAAAAGGACCGAATGGTGGATTCTTTGTTACCGCAAAGCAAAGAGATCAGCCCATACTTAATATCGTAGAAGCAATCGATGGAAAGGAAGTCTTCAAGCAATGCGGCCTGGGACTCAGCAAATGTTCCTCCACGCATCCCTGTCCCATCCATGATGAGTACAAACTGGTGAGGGATTTATTTGAGAAAATGTGCCGCGAAAGAAAAATGAGCGATCTCTGTGAACCGGTCAATAATGGCCTGGCCTATTTATTTGGATAAATTGAATTATTCAACCGGTTTCAATTTGGCGGTGAAATGACGCAGCATGGGTGCTTCTTCGGTAATCTTCATCCCCTTAATTTCATTGCGTTTTTTAAATACGTCGATAATCACTTCGGCCACATAGTCGATATGACTTTGCGTATACACCCTGCGTGGGATAGCCAGCCTGACCAGTTCCATTTCAGCGGGTAACAATTTTCCCTGCTCATCATATTTCCCAAACATCAGCGAACCAATTTCCACGCTGCGGATGCCACCTTCTTTATAGAGAGCACAGACCAGAGCCTGGCCCGGGTACTGGTCAACCCGTATGTGGGGCAGAAATGCTTTTGCATCAATATACACAGCATGGCCGCCTGCGGGTTGCATAACGGGAACACCGGCAGCAATCAATTTCCCGGTGAGGTATTCAATACTGCGGATCCGGTATTGCAGGTAATGTTCATCCATCACTTCCTGCAGACCGATGGCAATGGCTTCGAGATCTCTTCCCGCCAGTCCCCCATAGGTAATAAAACCTTCTGTAATAATGAGCAGATTGCGGCAGTTCATGGCCAGTCCGGGATCCTTCATGGCCAGGAAACCGCCGATATTAGCAAATGCATCTTTCTTGGCGCTCATGGTGCAACCATCGGCATAGGAGAAAATTTCACGGGCTATTTCAGCAACGGCTTTATGCGCATAGCCCTGCTCCCTTATTTTAATAAAATATGAATTCTCGGCAAAGCGACAGGCATCAATAAAAAAAGGAATGTTGTTGGCCGTGCAGATTTTTCTGGTATCCCTGATATTTTGCATACTTACCGGCTGGCCTCCTCCCGAATTGTTTGTGATCGTCAGGATCACCATCGCGATATGCTCTGCACCCTTTTCTTTTATACAATTCTCCAGGGCTGCTATATCTATATTTCCTTTAAAAGGAGCCGGCAAACCGGGATGTTTGCCTTCTTCGCACAGGAGGTCGATGCCGACAGCACCAGAATATTCGATATTGGCGCGGGTCGTATCAAATAAGGTATTACTGATAAAGATTTTTCCCTTGCCACCCAGGATGCTGAAAAGATTTCTCTCTGCCGCCCTGCCCTGGTGGGTGGGAATAATCTCGGGCATGCCGGTAATATCCTGCACGGCATTTCTAAACCTTTCAAAACTTGGACTACCGGCATAGGATTCATCGCCTTTCATGATGCCCGCCCACTGGTTGCTGCTCATGGCGCTGGTGCCACTGTCCGTGAGTAAATCAATCAATACCGAGGTCGCAGGAATCAGGAATGGATTATAACAGGCTTTCTGCAGGATCTCCGCCCGCTCTTCTTTTGTATTAAAATAGATCGGTTCAACCGATTTTATTTTAAACGGCTCAATAATGGTATGCATAAATATAATTTCACGGTTGAGTGCCGTTAATAATAAAATAGAACAAGATCAGGGGAAGGGATAGTACCTATGTAGGACGGCTGATAATATTTTTCCAGATATTAGTCATAGCAGCAACGAAGGGCAAATGTAAAATGCAGGGTTCTTAAAAAATATGATTCTCGTCATAACCGTTTAATACCGGTACAAAAGATGAACTTACAGGAAATTGCCCTGATAATACAAACAGAAGGGGTGGTAAAATAAACAGGTGAACCAGGATCACCAGACCTGGAAGATCTCCCTTGAACCGGTGAGATACATTTCATGATAGCCTTTCATGGCTTCCTTCATTTTCTTCATTTCCTCCGAATCCTTTTCGTATTTTTTCCAGCTCTCCTCGTAAGCGCTAAGGCTTTCATACTGGCTTACCATCACTACTTTATTATACTGTCCGGTCATATCAGTCATGATATGAACCAATTCATTATTCCCTGCCATGACTTCTTTAAACAGTTTGGCCATTTTTGAAGCATTCCCGGGTTTGCAAATAAAAATATCATGCACGATGATCATAACGAAGGTTTTACTAAAGCTACTATTTTCCCGGGTTTGGGCCGTCCAATACTATTTTCCCAAAGCCTGGAAATTCCAAAAGCTGATTTTCCTGCGGGTTTTAAAACCAAGCTTTTCGTAGAGCCGGACAGCCCCGGTATTCGTTTCCGCTACATGCAAGTAAGGAGTCTTGTTTTCACGGAAAATCTTATTCACGGTAAAGGCAATCAACTGTTTGGCGTAACCTTTACCGGTATGGGCAGGATGAGTTACAATGGCACTGATCTCGGTAAACGCATTCATCTTCATCCTTTCCCCGGTAACGGCTACCAGTTCACCATTTTCAAAAATGCCAGCATAATCCCCCAGTCGCGGAGTTCCTGGTTTGAAATAACCGGGTTGAACCAGGAGGACCAACTGGAGCAGTTTCTCCTCGAATGCATTATTAAGTGTTCGTATTTCCGCTGTAATTTCCATTTCAACCGGGTTATCGAGAACCATTTGCAAGCAGACAAGCTCCTTCTCTAAGGTAAGGCCCGGGGAATACAGGGGTTTGGAACCTACGATAAAGAAGTCATTGTTAACTTTTGCATATTCATCCAGGTAAACTGAAATATCAGTATCGGTTTCATACCCGCCAAATGGACAAATATCTGGATGATAACATTTGAGGTTGGGGTAGTTGATGGAAAATCCCTGGTGGGTTTCATTCAGGGAATGCCAAACGGGGTTGTCCAGCTTATGATCATCGGTAAATTTCATAAACGTGACGGCTCCTCCTTTAATTTAAGCCTGCTAAATTAAAAAAGAATCCGCGTGGAGGAATCAAACTATGTGTTCTGCTGTGTACTATGTCCCTCCTATATGGTAAATTTCCCCCCGCTGGCAACAATTACCGGCTTCGGGAAAATATTCACCATATAGGAGGAGCATAGACGCATAGTTACAAATAGAATTTAAACCTGTTATTTATCCTCCGCTAATAACATATCGAGGTTACCATGCGCTGCAGTAAATCCTTCCTGGAAGCCCATTTCAACAATTTTTTCGAGGTCTGCCAACGAATCAAACGTAATTTCTGTTTCTACCATTGTGCCAGCACTCGTTTTACTGAAATTAACTTTCCAGTACATACGGGGAAACCCGGTATTGATATTTCCCTTTTCATCACAAAATGCATCGAGACCTTCATAACTTTTATTCGGAATGATCGATTTGTAGTCGGCCCTGCAATAGTGCCGTTCACCTTCCGGGCCTTCCATATAATAAAGCCAGGTTCCGCCATCGCGGAAATCCATGGATTGCGTATGGGCTTTCCATGGCTTTGGCGCCCACCATTGATCCAATAACTGGCTTTCGGTCCAGGCTTTCCATACCTGTTCAACCGGTGCTTCAAATTCTCTTTTTACGTTGATTTTCTTGTTGGCCAAATCTTTCTTGAAGATTGTTTCTTTTTGAAGGATCATGATTTTTTGTTTTTTAAGTTATTTAATACCGCATCCAACTGGTCAAACCGTTGTTCCCAAAGGGAGCGGAAAGGCTGAAGCCATTTATCCACTTCTTTTAATTTTTTTGAATTGAAATAATAATAGATCTCCCTGCCAGCCTGTTGTTGTTCTACCAGGCGGCACTCGGTCAATATTTTAATATGCTTGGAAATGGCCTGCCGGCTGCTGTCAAAATGTTCTGCCAGGGCATTGGGGGTCATAGCCTGGTTGGCCAGTTTGCCCAGGATGGCCCGGCGGGTGGGATCGGCGATTGCCTGGAATACATCACGTCTCATTCAGATTGCGGTTTATTTGCTACCGTTTGGTTGCAAATATATGTGCAACCACTTGGTTGCGCAAATTTTTTTTAAAGAAATCCCGAATTCCTGCACAAAAAATGCACCCGATTCGGAAATCTGATTAGTTTTCAACGATTTGAACCAAAGATAATTTTTCCACCAGCCAGGAAAGGCAAAACAGGTGAAACAGTAGTTTTGTGGTAGGTTTTCTGCTGCTATAAGTTGAACCGGTAAATAAAAATGCCATGCAGAAATATATCAACCAATTATTGGGCGATATTGTTAACAGCACCGCCAATGTGAACTGGCCCTTTGCGGAAAAGGAATTGCATATACATGACTGGATACCAGATGAAGAAGAAGAAAAAACCGCTCCGCTCCATAACCTCGAAGACTGGACCGGAATTCGCCAGGAAATGCTGCCACCGGAAACAATGTTGAATGATGAACAGCTCCATGCAGTCCTGGAAGCGCTTAAAAAAATGCTGGATGCCTATAATTGTTCCTTCGTTTTACAAACCCAGGTGCCGGAAAGGATACAGTATGCCGCTATCCGGGATAATTTTAACCAGGAAGTAAAGGTTAAACGATGGCATATGGGCTTTTTTGAGCTCTGCGTTCCAGGTACAGAGCATGGAAAATGTGTGTTGGGTGAACATTGCCAATGTGCTTTTTATGCCGGGCTTTTC
>DASUMO010000365.1:0-7958 GCA_036277695.1 Chitinophagaceae bacterium | reverse complement strand
GTAGAAGTTGTATTCAGGTTGATATTATAAGCGATCAGGAAATCCCTGGCGCCGATCACGGTAGCACCCCGCTTCCTATCAAATTCGGCAGGGCCAAAATCCGGTTTCCACTGTGGCTCCCTGATCTTTTTAAAAAAACCTTCGTACTCGCCCGCTCTTATCAGTGAAAGATTGCTGCGGGACTTATCAGGCTGTGCTGACTCATACAGGTAAACGGGAATCAATAACTCCTCGCCTACCCTTCGTGCCAGTTTCTTTGCGTATTCAGCGGTTTCTTCCATGCTGATATTGGCCACGGGAACCAGGGGGCAAACATCAGTTGCACCCATCCGGGGATGAGCTCCTTTATGCCGGCTCATATCAATTAACTCTCCAGCTTTCCTGATTGCAAGAAAGGCAGCTTCCACAACCGCTTCAGGGCCACCCACAAAAGTCACAACAGTCCGGTTCGTTGCCTTACCCGGATCAACATTTAATAAACGGACTCCCTCCACAGATTCAACCTGGTCAGTGATCTGTTTGATAATGGCCGGATCATTTCCTTCGCTGAAATTAGGGACACACTCAATAAGCGGCTGCATAGTCTGTTATTTAATCGCTAAGATATTGTTTGTACCCTAATCCAAACATCCGCCGCAGAAGTATTTAGGAAACAACAAAAATGAAATTGCAGCCATTGCCTAACGTGCATATAAATCATTCTTCCTGGCTGGATTCACCGGGAAGGGTCGTCCTGGTACCGCCCTGGAATATTTTTTTGACCGCTTTGCCGATCTTGTTGAGGTTGTCAATTTGTTCCTGTATGGGTGTGAGCGTAAGATCCTGTGATTGCATTCCGCTTTCCGGTACATCCGATTGTTTTTGCTCAGGATAAAGAATAATAAAATTATTGCCGCTAAAATGTTTTACGAGTTTATTGGGAATAGAGTCCATATAGGAATGCCAGGACAATGTGCCTTTACGGGCACTGACTACCACTACCAGGTCATCTTTTTTCACTTCCCGGGATAATACCAGGAAATCCTCCACTTCCTCAAACTGGCGGAAGGCCATGTCCAGTTGAACACGGTAATTTTTTAATTCTTTTTGAAAAGCCCGGCAGGTTTCGGGGGTGCTGCAAATCATGATCCGGGCATTGACCTGTTTTGAAAATTTGGCGATCTTTTTCACCCAATGCTCAAAACCGATCTCGTATTCGGCATTCTTGGTCATCACCAGCACGATCTTATTAGTTGTATTGAGGGGATGATCCAGGTGACAGACATAAACAGTTTCCCAGGTACTGTCAAGAATATTATGGGTGGAAGTACCGAAAAGCCGGCTGAATAAATAATCGGTAGTACTACTGGTATTCTCATCCCATTCCACGACAACATCCGATATGACCAGTTCCTTTACCGCACGGGCAACTCCATTCACCATATTCAGGTCCACGCGGGTTAATAACTGTACCCGGGTCTCGGTATTCGCCGCATGCTTGATCGCTTTTTCCATATTCTTGTTTCCCATCATCACTTTTTTCTTTACATCCTGCTCATCCTGCACCACATTCAAAAGATAGATAGGCGAACGTTCGCGGTTATCATGTATCATCACAGCAAAATCAATCAGGCCATCTGTTTTATCTGCATTATTCACGGGAATCAGAATGCGCTCGTGCAGGTTGATGACATCCGGTTCCTTGTTGCTTTCCGTAATGGCCATTCTTTTGCCCGCGTTCGCAGTCACAAACGATCCGGTCAAACAAGTAACCAATATCAGGATAATGGTTCCGTTCAGGACATTTTCATCGACGATCTGCATATTATAACCAATCAGGATCACGGCGATGGTTGCTGCGGCATGTGAACTGCTGAGACCGAAAATCAGGCGGCGCTGATCAGCCGAGTAACGAAATATTTTCTGTGTAAAAAATGCGGCCAGCCATTTGGTGAGCAGGGCCATCCCTGTAAGTGAGGCAGCAATATACAAGGCCTGTGGCCCATTTAATAAAACGCGGAGATCTACAATCATTCCCACGCTGATCAGGAAAAATGGTATAAAAATGGCGTTGCCTGTAAACTCGATCCGGTTCATCAACGGCGAGGTATGAGGGATCAGCTGGTTCAATGCCAGTCCCGCCAAAAAGGCGCCGATAATTCCTTCTACCCCTGCCAGCTGGGCCAGGAAAGCTGCCAGGAATACAAGAGCAAAAACAAAAATAAAATGCGTGGTCTGGTCATCCTTGATTTTTTTAAAAAACCAACGGCCGATAAAAGGATAGCCGAATAAAATAAAAATGGCAAAGGCCAGGAAGGAAAGGGATAACCGGATCCAGAATTCCTGGTTTAAACTGCCCTGGGCAGTGCCGGCCAGCACGGCCAGGATAAGTAGTACAGCCGTATCGGTGATAATTGTTCCGCCTATCGTAACTGTTACCGCCTCATTTTTCGCAATACCCATCCGGCTTGCCAGGGGATAAGCTACCAGGGTATGGGTGGCAAACATACTGGATACAAGTAGTGAGGCCAGGAGACTAAAGTTCAAAATATAATAACATAGGGCAAAACCCAGCGAGATGGGAATTGCGAAAGTAAAGAAGCCAAATACCAGGCTTTTATAGGTATTCTTTTTAAACTCCGCTATGTCCAGTTCCAGGCCTGCGAGGAACATGATATAAAGTAATCCTGCCTTGCCAAACAAATCAATACTCCCTTTTGCAATGATATTGAAACCATGATCCCCGATGGCCATTCCTGCCAGGATCAGCCCGATAATGCTGGGTATTCGGAGCTTTCGGAGCAGGATGGGGGCAAGCAGGATGATGAACAGCACAATCGTAAATATGGGCACGGGATCCTGCAGCGGGAATATGATCTTCACAAAATGCATCGGTTTCAAATTAAAGAAAAAGCCAACAGAAGCGTATTACTGTCTGAAAAAAAGAAGACTTTCTAATTGCGAATTAATATTCCCAGCAAAAAACATACTACACTATTTCACCCCCTATTATTACGCGGTCAAGCAGGTTACTGCCAAAGGCATAAGGAAGATAAGCTAGAGAGGGAACAGGCCTTGTGATGACCAGGTTGGCTTTTTTTCCGATGGCAATACTTCCCAGTTCCCCCGCCAATTCCATGGCGTGGGCGCCGTTGATGGTGGCCGCATTAATTGCTTCTTCAGGAAGCATCCTCATTTGAATACAACTCATGGACAGGACCAGGTTCATATTTCCTGAAGGGGAAGATCCGGGGTTATAGTCACTGGCAATTGCAACTGCACAGCCGGCATCAATCAGTTGCCTGGCTGGTTGAAATGGCATGCGCAGAAAAAACGCGGCTGTTGGCAGCAAGGTTCCAATCGTACCGGAATGCGCCAGTGCCTGGATAGCTTTTTCATCCATAGTCTCCAGGTGATCGACACTGATGGCCCCCAGTTTTACACCGGTCTCGGTACCACCGGAAAGATTCAGCTGGTTAGCATGAATCTTAGGTTTTAGCCCATACCCCATACCAGCCCGGCAAATAGTCTCGGTTTCTTCCGGCGAAAAAAAACCGGTTTCACAAAATACATCAATATAGTCTGCTAATTTTTCACCCGCCACCAGCGGTAACATTTTTTGGATGATCAGGTCTATATAGCCCTGGTGGTTATCCCGGTATTCCGGCGGGTAGGTATGGGCTGCCAGGAAACTGGATTTAATAGAGAGCCGGGAACGCTCCCTGAGCTTCCTGATTACCCGCAGCATTTTCAATTCTCCCTCAATCGATAATCCATAACCGCTTTTTATTTCTATCGCACCTGTCCCCAGGCGGCTTACTTCTTCCAATCTTTGCCAGGCCTGGTTGAACAACTCCTCTTCTGAAGTTTCATTCAGTTTGCGGGCGGAATTCAAAATTCCCCCTCCTTTGGCCGCAATTTCCGCATAGCTGAGGCCTTTGATCTTATCAATAAATTCCTGTTCCCGGCTGGCAGCAAAAACCAGGTGGGTATGCGAATCGCACCAGGCAGGTAATACAAACTGACCCCTCAGGTCCAATAAAGCTTCCCCTTTTAACATTTGGAACCCTGGCGGCATATCCCGCATTTCACCAAACGTGGAAATAAATCCATCCTCTATTAAAAGATAGGCTTCATCTATACAGGGTAGCTCAGCCATAGCAGCCCCTCTTAGAATAGTAGGCTGTTCCTGCACCCCGGCCAGCTTTTTGATATTCGTTAGTAATATTGCAGACATTTCGCAATATTAGAACTTTTGAGAAGGAATCTGGTTCTAATATATTTAAAACAACAGCTATGGTTTTTCCTGATTTTTCCGATCCGGCGGTCTGGCTCAGCCTCCTTACGCTTACGTTCCTGGAAATTGTACTGGGCGTGGATAATATCATCTTCATTTCTATTATTTCAGATAAGCTATCACCTGATAAACAGAAAAAAGCACGCAACATTGGCTTATTGCTGGCTATGATCTTCCGGGTGCTGTTATTATTGACCATAACCTGGATCATGAAATTAAAGGACCCCTTATTTACCCTGCCTTTTATCAAAGACGAAGGACAGCCTATCGCCATTAGCTGGAAAGACCTGATCCTGATGGCGGGGGGCCTTTTCCTGATCGTAAAAAGTACCCTGGAAATACATCACAAACTGGAAAAGCCGGTGGAAGCAGCTACAGGGAAAGCGGTCTATCAATCCCTGTCATCCGTGATCATCCAGATTATTCTTATTGACGCGGTATTTTCCTTTGATTCCATTCTCACGGCCATCGGGTTGGTGGATGAGGTCATGATCATGATTATTGCCGTCGTCATTTCCATATTGATCATGATGGTTTTTGCCGGTCCTATCAGCCGCTTCATTAACCGGAACCCGACACTGCAAATGCTGGCCCTGGCCTTCCTGATCGCTATCGGCATTATGCTGGTCGCCGAAGGATTTCACCAAAAGATCAGTAAAAGTTATATCTATTCCATGATCGCGTTTTCGCTGGTTGTGGAAATGCTGAATATCCGGGTCAGGAAAAAAACGGAGAAGATCCGGCTGCGAACAACCCGCGACGAGCTTAACGGCGGAAAAAGCTAAAGAATTTTTTAGTTACCGGTGCCTGCTCCAACAGGGGTTCAATTTCTTTCCGGTAATCATGCTGGAGATCTTCGTGCAGGTCTTCAAACAACTGGCCTATTTTTTTTAACTGCCCTTCATAGAGGTTGGCTGTGACTTTATTTTGGTAAAAGGGTATGCCGGAATCTTTCAACCGCTTACAGAAATAAATCCGCCATTCGATTTCGCTTTGTTTACGACCGCTGTACCGGGCGTATTTGTTAATGATGCGGACGATCTTTCGCAAGGTTTTTTTGGCAAAATAAAGATGGGATGGATTGACTGTTTCAAACAACCCGTCAATTTCCTGTTTTACACTTTCCACATAACCTTCTTCATGGTGGGCTTCAAAAAGCAGGTAAGTCAACAACTCCTTGTTTTCTTTTTTAAAACGCGCCAGGCGCTGGCATATTTCCACCAGTTCAGCGGGTTTCAGGGTGCCTAATTCCTGTTTGATTTCGTGTACGGTTGCAGCTTTCATGATTTAAAGATACCGAAGCCCGGCATGCACCGCTTATCGCAAACCGGCACAGGATAGCATTTTGTTTATGATATTTGCATTCCTTTTAAAAAACGAACATGCGCATTGCAATTAACGGGATGGGCCGGATCGGCCGTTTATTATTCAGGCGACTGCTCCGGCACCCCGGCTTTGAACTAGTAGCTGTCAATGATATTATGGAAGCAGAAAACCTCGCCTACCTGCTGAAATACGATTCGATCTACGGCACGTTTCCGGAAAACTTGTCTGTAAAAGACCAAGTCCTGGCAGCGGGGGACAAGCAAATCCGCGTTTTACAGCACCCTGATCCCTCCCAATTGCCCTGGAAAGAACTGGAAGTGGATGTAGTACTGGAATGTTCCGGAAAATTTTCAAAATATAGCGCTGCTAACCGGCACCTGGAAGCCGGAGCCAAAAAAGTATTGCTCTCTACAACCGGCTCCGCTGATATTCCGCTGCTGATCTATGGTTTTAACCATAACCGGATTAGCCCGGATACCAATATTATATCACCCGGTGGATGTATGACGAATTGTTCGGTGCATATACTTTATATTTTAAACGCCATTGGCATCGCATCGGCACAAATCAATATCCTGCATTCCTATACTTCTCGCCAGGCACTGGTGGATGCACCGCATGCACAATACCGGAGAGGCCGCTCGGCTTCTGAATCCATTATTCCCGTAGAGATCGATCTGCACCATTCACTGGAACGCCTGCTGCCTGGTCTGAAAGAAAGGATCGCCGCCGTTTCAACCCGCGTGCCCGTGGCCAATGGGGCCATGGCTGATTTTACGATCCTTTTGAAAGAACCGGTAAGTGCCGGACAGGTCAATGAATTATTCAGGCGATCGGCGGAGGATGAGTATAAAGGCATTCTGCAATACACGGAGGAGCCGCTTGTTTCACTCGATATCAAAGGCAATACGCATTCCTGTGTCATTGATGGCACCCTTACCTCAGTAGTTGGCAACCATGTTAAACTCATTGCCTGGTTTGATAACGAGTTTGGATTTACCAGCCGTATGATAGACTGGCTGGAATATTGGCGTAAGAAGATAGATCTTCATCAATAAAAGGAGTAATAAAGTCGCTGGTTATCTTTTACTGGTTTTCAATCCATATCACGGAATTACCGGTGTGATGTTCATTCTCCTCCCAGAGTTTATTAGCGGGATCAAGTATCCATTTCCCGTCCACAATAAATTTATAAAGATGTTTGCCCGCTGAAAGATGCACCGTAATCACCCACTCGTTACCTTCTTTTTTCATGGGCATGGAAGTAGGGCTCCAGTTATTGAAATCGCCGGCCAGGTATATGGCCGAAGCGTCGCCAAACCCTTTCAGGCGGAAGGTATAATTAGGATCAATTACAAAGCTGGAAGCTGCTATTTTCCCGGGTTCGGTGATGACCTGTTGGTTACCGGTATCGGTGGCCCAGTACCCATCTACCCGGAAGCCATATTCATAATTACCCGGACCCAGCGTGTAGTGAAACTGCCAGCCTTCGCCTGTCTTTTGCATGAATAATTCATCGGTACGCCATTTATTGAAGGAGCCGGTTAATACGACTTCCTTAGCATCAGGAAAACCCTTGAGAAAGAATAAATGGGGCTTACCCAGCCTGATTACGGAATTATAGTCATTGAATTCATTGGGAAACTTATCGGGGTTATGGGGGTCGGCCATCCATTTGCCATCGGCTATAAACCGGTAGGTATGGGTACCCTCGGCCAGGTAAAGGGGCAGTTGCCAGCCGGTGGATGTTTTCTCCATCAGCAAGTCCCTTTCCTGCCATTCATTAAAACTACCGGAAAGGTAAACACGCCTGGCCGATTGAAAGCCCGGCAGCCTGAACACCACATTGCTGACATAAAACACGGAATTGGTATTACCAAGACCGTCATTTTCGCTCAGCCGGTTATCCCCATCCACGATCCAGCGATCATCCACAATAAACTTATACCAGTATTTCCCCGGTTTCAATTTCATATAAGCCACCCAGCCGCTATCGGTTTTTGACATCGGTATGGTGTGGGGCTGCCAGTTATTGAAACTGCCGGCAAGCATCACTTTTGTTGCTTTCTGGTTATTCCGCAAATAAAATGTCACAACCGAATCCTGGATGGAAAAAGGATTTTTGTTCCGGAAACGGTTATAGCCATAGACAACCCGGTTGCTTACCGTGGGGAAGAGGGCATCAAATGAAAGGAATTTTTCGGCAAACCGCAATCTTTCCACCGGGTCATTAATATCCTCATAGGCAAGCAGGGGTTTACTTATGATACAAAACTCCGGGTTGTTCAAAATGATATTCCACCCGGCTTTTTTTACAGAATCGTCAAAACCGGCTTTCAGGAATTTCCTCAGCTGC
>DASUMO010000364.1:0-10440 GCA_036277695.1 Chitinophagaceae bacterium | reverse complement strand
ATTAGCCTTACCGTAACGTCCCAAACAGGTTGTTCAGAAACGATCAGCATTACGAATGGAGTCCGGACCGGAACAAGGCCTACGGTTGATTTTAGTTTTGTACCCAATAATGTTTGCGCAAGTACGCCGGTTCAGTTCACGGACCTCTCGGTAACCTCGCCAGGGGCGTTCGTGGAGTGGTTTTGGCAATTCGGCGACAGCCTTAATTCCAACCTGCAAAACCCTCTTCATGTTTACGAGGATACAGGTACCCTGACCGTCAGACTTGCTGTATCCAATAATGGATGCCTGGACTCAACCGAGAAACTGATCCAGATATTGCCACCGGTTGCCAAGTTTGGTTATACGGTTAATTGCAGCAACCGCCTGCAGGTAACCTTTACTGATAGTTCCCTCACCAATGCTGCTTACGGACCTGTTAGTTATGAATGGCGGATGGGTGATCCTGCCAATACTGTGTTCACTGGCCTTCCACCCCCAACCTTTACTTATCCCGCTTTAGGTACTTATACCGCAACGCTTATTGTAACAAATGGAGCCTGTTCCTATCAAAAGCAGGAAACGGTAATACTGAGCAACGAGGCACCTGCCTTCTCGATCAATAAAAACCCGGTTTGCAAAGGAGAAATCTTCAGCCTGAACGCTACTGTTAGTAACCCTGCTCAAATCGCCGATTATAGCTGGACAATTGGAACAACGAGTTTTCCTGATACCAGCCAAAGTATAAATCATAGCCTTTTTGCATATGGTTTGTACGATGTAACCCTAACAATAGAAGATGTCAACGGATGCATGAATACCGTCACAGTACCAAATTACATTACAGTAAGCGGCCCGGTTGCGGATTTCAGTCCCAATTCGCCCGGTGCCTGTGTGGATGGCACCGTAAGCTTTACCGATCAATCTATGCCCGTAAATTCCCCCATCGTACAATGGACCTGGAATTTTGGGGATGGAGTACAGCAGACTTATTCAGCACCGCCCTTTTCCCATACCTATACACAAACCGGGAGTTATAGTGTGGGATTGATCATTAAAGACAATGGGAATTGCGCCGATACCATCACTATTCCTAATGCAGTTTTGATTACCCGGCCCATTGCAGCTTTTCGGGCTGATACCGTTTACTGTCCGCTTGCCCCATTACAATTCACAGATACATCCAGCGGAACCGGTCTTACTTATACCTGGAATTTTGGAGATGGTGGCGTAGCTACGGCACAAAATCCAACGCATACATATGCTCCTGGAAATAATTCCTATACCGTTAAATTAAAGATCCGGGACCTGGTTGGATGCGAGGATTCGGTGTCTAAAACCGGCTATATTAATATTCGCAGCCCCCGTGCGGCCTTTGATATTTTAGACAGCTCAGGTATTTGTCTCCCCTTACTAACCACATTCACCTTCCAGGGCAGCGATTACCAAAGTTTTTACTGGGATTTTGGCGATGGAGGAAGCAGTCAAATCCAGAGTCCGACACATTTTTATAACTCCTATGGAACCTATACTCCTACATTATACCTGACCGGTCCGGGGGGCTGTATGGATTCTGCAAGAGCATTGGTAAATGCGTATGATCCTTCTGCAAATACCCAGGTCAACCTCGCGCCTTCAACGGCCTGCAATTCTATTTCAACCAATTTCCTCATTGATCCTCCACCCGGTTTCCGTTTCAAATTTATCTATGGTGATGGCTCGATTGACTCTTCACAACAAACGAATTTAACACATACCTATTCCTCTCCTGGAGTTTACTATCCTTATGTATTGTTGTCTGATCGTTTTGGTTGTGAGGCAGCTGTTGCAACCAGTACGCCAGTAACGGTATTTGGAGCCATCCCGCTTTTTGATAAAAGCCGCAAGGAATTCTGTGACAACGGCGAAGTGTTTTTTGTGAATTACACCCTTAACAACGACCCGATCATTTCCACAGTCTGGGATTTTGGTGACGGTTCCACCAGTACCCAATCGGATCCCTCTCATATATTTTCGAATCCCGGTACCTACCTGGTAAGGCTAAGTGTAGTTACACAAAACCAATGTGCCAGTTCCTATACCGATACGATCCGGGTATATAAAACTCCCGAACTGAGCATTGGGGGAAGGGACACCATTTGTGTCAACAGCCCTGAACAATTCAATGGCATTATCACTCAACCGGATTCAACGATCAAATGGCAATGGACATTGGGAAATGGAACCAGTTCACAGGTTCAAAATCCCCTGGTCACTTTTACCAGTACCGGGGATCTGACGATGCAATTGATTGCTACCAACAAATTGGGTTGTGCTGATACGGCAACTCAGAATATACATGTATCACCCCCACCAGCAGCTATTGCCGTGGCTACGCCCCTTACGATCATATCCGGCGGTGCGGCCCAATTGCTGATGAATTATACTGGTAATATTTCCAACTATACCTGGAGTCCGTCCACGCATCTTACTTGTACGGATTGTCCTACTCCAATTGCCAATCCGCAGTTCAGCACAACCTATACCGTAGAAGTAGTGGATCGTAATGGCTGCAGGAATACAGGGGATATTCGGGTTGAAATTGTTTGTAACGGTCAGAATTTCTTTGTCCCGAATACTTTCTCTCCCAATGGCGATGGCAGTAATGATGTTTTTTACCTGAGAGGAACCGGTTTGTTCCGTGTTAAGGCTTTGAGAGTATTCAATCGCTGGGGAGAGTTGGTTTTTGAAAAACGTGAATTCCCGGTCAATAACGCAGCTTCGGGCTGGGATGGCACTTATAAGGGCAAGAAAGCTCAACCGGATGTTTATGTGTACCAACTGGAGATCATTTGTAATAACGGACAAACCATACAATATGCGGGTAATATTGCCCTGATCCGATAAACGCCAAACATGCAATGAAAGGGAACAGATTGATATTGATTTTTTCAGGCTTACTGGTAACAGCGATGGTAAAAGCGCAGGATATCCATTTCTCACAATTTTTCGAAGCACCTTTACTCCGCAATCCTTCCCTGGCTGGTATCTATACGGGGGATATCAGGGTACAGGCTGTTTACCGGGATCAATGGAACTCCGTAACAAATGCTTACAAAACAGGATCCCTGGATGCAGAATATAAAATGCCCGTGGGTAAGTCCAATGATTTTGTAACAGCCGGTATGCAATTGTTATATGACAGGGCCGGGACCATCGGCTGGACTTCCACGCATGTGTTGCCAGCCCTTAATTATCACAAATCCTTAAGTGCTGAACGCAACCGTTATCTTTCTTTGGGTTTTATGGGGGGCTGGGTACAGCGGCGATTTGATCCTTCTAAAATGACGACCAATTCACAATATGATGGCGGGGGTATCGGTGAAAATTTTGCAGCTGCCCAATACAGTTACCTGGACGGAAGCGTGGGAATGAGTTATAACTCCAATTTAAAAGATAACCCCGATAATAATTTTTTCCTTGGGGCTGCTTATCACCATTTCAATACCCCGAATAATTCCTTTTATGCCAATACCAATTTAAAATTAAACCCCAAATGGGTTTTTTCCGGGGGTCTGCGTTTTGGTGTAACGGAATATGCCTATATGACCATCCAGGCTGATCATTCTACCCAGGGCAGTTACCAGGAAACAATTGCCGGCGGTATGTATGGGTTAAAATTGGGTGGCGATCCGGATCTGCCTGACTATGTAATCCATGCCGGCGCTTTTCTTCGCTGGAATGATGCATTCATCCCGGTCATCAAAATCGATTATGCACCCTTTTCGGTAGCCGTTAGTTATGATGTAAATATTTCCAAGCTCAAACCTTCCAGCCGGGGCCGGGGCGGGTTCGAATTATCCCTCTCCTATATTGCCAACCGCAATAAGAATTCTTCCCTTGAATATTCTCAATGCCCGCGATTTTAATGAGATTTTTCCCCGGGAAAAAGGAATTTTATAACTTTTCTCCCGGTGAATTGTTGGAATGCAGGTTTACTTACTGACAAATTCATTTACATGAAAATTGAAATTGGCCAGGATGCGCCCGATTTTACATTGTATGACAGCAATAAAAACCAGGTCACACTTTCTGCCCAGAAAGGAAAAAATGTTCTCCTTCTTTTTTTCCCGCTGGCCTTTACCAGCGTTTGTACCCGGGAACTCTGCAGTGTGCGTGATAATCTTGTATTTTACAACGAAGTCAATGCGGAGGTATTCGGGATTTCGGTTGACTCCCTTCAAACGCTGAACCGCTTCAAAACCGATCAGCAACTAAATTTTACACTCCTGAGTGATTTCAACAAAGAAGTGTCAAGATTATATGGATCAATCTATGAATTATTCGGGCATAATATGAAGGGAGTATCCAAACGTTCGGCCTTTGTTATTGACAAGAATGGGGTGGTCAGGTATGCCGAGGTTTTGGATAATGCCGGCGAAATTCCCCATTTTGAAAAGATCCGCGGGATCCTGGCGGCCCTGGCTTAATCTTGCGTTAAAAATTTTCTGCTAATCGTTATAAATCAATACGTTAAAAAACGTATTTTTTTTGCGGCAAATACTTTGCATATCTAAAAAAAACAGGTTATTATTGAAAAATAAAATTAAATTTGTTTCGTTGAAGCGAATTTTACCTATACTATCCTTTATTCTATTGACAGCCATCCACTCTAAGGGGCAAATTGCGCGCAATTCCCCTTTGCCGGATGCTGTTGAGAAGGTTAAAATATACCCTAACCCTGCCAGTACTTACATAACTTTCGATCTTCAAAAGAATTTTCAAAAAGGTTTATCCATCCAGATTTATCATTTCCTGGGCCGTAAAATGTTCGAAACCCAGAATGTTACGGAGAAAACCAATATTAACCTGAGCGACTATAACCGGGGTGTCTACATTTACCATTTGCGGGATCAAAGCGGTAAACTGATAGATTCAGGTAAATTCCAGGTTTCCAAATAATCTATTTAAGCCAGTTATTATCGCAGTTGTAATTCTTTTTTACAACACTTGAATAATTAAAAACTTCAGGTATTGCGTATTTTCCAGGTTCCAGATAATCGGATGGTCTGCAGCTTGTGCCTGGAAGACTACCTGCCGGATCCTTCGCTTCGCATCTTTGGCAGCCGTATCAATTACCTGTAAAAATAATTCAGCGTTTACCAGGCTGGTACAGGAAGAGGTAACCAGGAAACCCCCGGGCTTAACGAGTTTCATACCCCTAAGATTGATCTCTTTGTATCCGGTTATGGCTTTTTGAATGGATTCCCGGCTTTTTGTAAAGGCCGGGGGGTCCAGCATTACCACATCATATTGTCTTCCTTCTTTTGCCCATTGTTTCAACATATCAAAAGCATTGGCGGTTTGAAACTGGCAAATATGATCCAAACCGTTAAGGGCTGCATTCCGGGTAGCCTGCTTCACTGCATTTTCTGAAATATCCAAACCTAAAACCGATTTGGCACCATAATGAGCTGCATGGATTTCAAATGTGCCGGTATAGGTAAATGCACCCAGAACCTCGGCATCTTTTACAATATGTTGTATGGCCCGGCGGTTATCCTGCTGATCCAGGAAGTACCCGGTTTTCTGTCCATTTTCCAGGTCAACATAAAAGCTCAACCCGTTTTCGCGGATGCTGATTTCGGTAGTAAATGGTGCTGATAAAAATCCTTTTTGCTGGGGCAATCCTTCCAGTTCCCGTACGGGTACATCATTTCGTTCATAAATTCCCCTGGGTTGAAAGATAGTTTGGAGAGCTTTCACAATTGCCGGCTTCCACCTGTCAATTCCCAGGGCCAGGGTTTGAATGACGAAATAATCATTGAATTTATCAATGATCAGCTGCGGCATAAAATCCGCTTCTCCAAATACCAGCCGGCAATTTTCCGTATAACCCAGCTTTTGCCGGTATTCCCAGCACTGCCTGATCCGGTCCAGAAAAAATTGCTCATTGATTTCTTCCCGCTTGTCACGGCTCAGCAACCTGGCCACAATCTGGGATTTGGGATTAAAATAAGCCCTGCCAACAAATTTTTTATCGTGCGTAAATACTTCAACAATATCCCCTCCGGCAGGCTCCCCTTCCGTTCTGTCCACTTCGTTATTAAAAATCCAGGGGTGACCGTTTACTACCCGGTTTGATATCTTGCGCTTCAGGAAAACTTTGCTCATAAAGGGCTGCAAGCTAATAAATTCCTATATGTCAGCCCGGAAATCCCCGGGAAGGCTGCTGGCTCCGGTCAATTTGTCCTTTGCCAGCCTATTGGCAGTATTCTTGACAGCCTTACCTTTGCAAACAATTTTGAAAATAATGGCAGAAAAAGACTTGAAGGACCGGGAAAATAACCAGCCCGAAAATAATAGCGGGATTGATATTAATACCGATGAAAACCTGAGCGGCACGACGCACCTGAATGAACCTGTGGGCGAAGAATCAGACCTGGAAAAGCTAAAAGTTGAGTTGGAGGAAACTAAAGATAAGTTCCTGCGGAAGGTAGCCGAATTCGACAATTTTAAACGCAGAAGTGCAAAAGAAAGAATAGAGCTGATACAAACAGCCGGCCGGGAAGTCATTACTGAACTGCTGGAAGTTCTGGATGATTGCGAAAGAGCGCAAAAACAACTTGAAACCAGTGATGACGCAGCGGCTATCAAGGAAGGAGTGCTGCTGGTTTTTAATAAACTCCGTAATACTTTACTGGCCCGGGGTGTTAAACCGATGGATACTTTAAACCAGGAGTTTAATCCGGACCTGCATGAAGCCATTACCGAAATTCCCGCGCCTACGGAAAAATTAAAAGGCAAAGTGATTGATGAAGTAGTAAAAGGTTATTACCTCAACGATAAGATTATCCGCCATCCAAAAGTAGTGGTAGGGAAATAAAGCAAGCCATGTCAAAGAGAGATTACTACGAAGTATTGGGAGTTGGTAAGAGCGCAAATACCGACGAAATCAAAAAAGCCTACCGCAAAGTGGCGATGCAATATCACCCCGACCGGAATCCGGGGGATAAAGCTGCGGAAGAAAAATTCAAAGAAGCTGCAGAAGCCTACGAAGTTTTAAGCGATGCGGAAAAAAAAGCACAGTATGATCGTTACGGTCATGCTGGCGTCAGTGGTAATGGCCGGGGTGCTTATGGTGGAGGCGGAATGAATATGGAAGATATCTTCAGCCAGTTCGGGGATATTTTCGGGGATGATATTTTCGGGAATTTTTTCGGAGGCCAGCGCGGAGGGCGTGGAGCACAGCGCAGCCGGGGTGTTCGCGGCAGTAATCTTCGCATTAAGCTCAAACTGACTTTTGAGGAAATCGCCAAAGGTGTTACTAAGAATATCAAGGTAAAAAAACATGTGGTTTGCAATACCTGTCATGGCAGCGGCGCTAAAGATAAAGGCAGTGTGCAAACCTGTGGTACCTGTGGTGGCAGCGGCCAGGTAAGAAGAGTACAAAACACCTTTCTTGGCCAGATGCAAACAGTCACAACTTGTCCTACATGTAATGGCGAAGGCACAACGGTAACGGCCAAGTGTACTACCTGTAAGGGCGAGGGAAGAGTATACGGCGAAGAAACCGTCAGTATTGAGATTCCGGCTGGTGTGCAGGAAGGAATGCAACTAAGTATTAACGGTAAAGGCAATGCCGGCGAACGAGGTGGAATGCCGGGTGACCTGATCATTTTAATTGAAGAAGAATCGCATAAAGACCTGCACCGTGACGGTTTGAATGTTGCATATGATCTCCATCTCTCTTTTACAGATGCAGTATTTGGTACCCAGGTAGAGGTTCCCACTATTGATGGCCGTGCCAAAATAAAAATTCCGGCCGGTACCCAAAGCGGTAAGATCTTCCGGTTAAAAGGAAAAGGATTCCCGGCTGTGAATTCCTACGAGAAAGGCGATCAGCTGATTCATGTCAGCGTTTGGACCCCTCAACACCTGAGTCCCGAAGAAAAAGCCATGCTTGAAAAATTAAGTCATTCCCAAAATTTCAAGCCCCATCCCGACAAAAATGAAAAAGGATTTTTTGAAAAGATCCGGGAAATGTTTTCCTGAAGAGTATTGAGTTTACCGGGCTAGCGATAGGTCAAACTCCCTTTCTTCTTTTTAAGCTTTGTATACATGTTTTTTGCCTGCTGTACCAGGCCTAAAAATTCTTTTTGCAACTGGTCCTCCCTGTTAAAGCTTTGTTCTGCCAGCTCCACCACATTCGACCAACTGATATCCTTGGTATAGGGTGACTCTTTTAATAATGCGCCAAACAGGATAACCGCTGCTGAAAAACGATAAGATTGTTCCAGTTTTGCAAAAGGAGTAAAGCTGAACGGGCTGCGGAAATTCCTAACCTGTTGCATCTTATCGTTAGGCAACTGGTATTGCAGGCGGATTGTAGCTAATTCTCCGCCGACTGCTTGTTCCCGGCTGCTATTGCTATTTTGTTCCGTAGGTTCAATTTCAAAAACCGCCATCATGGAATGGCCCGAACCGATTTCCCCCCCTTCTATCACGGACAGTGTATCCTTTAGGGCACCTATACGGTTATCAAACCCGATCAACCGGTATTCCTTTACATAATCGGGGTTAAATTCTACTGCCATGTAAACATCATCCGCAACTGTATACAGGGTTTGTGTAAATTCCTTGAGTAATACTTTTTCAGCCTCCCTGTAATTGTCAAAATAGGCAAAGTTGCCATTGCCTTTTTTAGCCAGGGTCTGAATTTTTGAATCCTTATAATTCCCCATTCCCACTCCCAGGCAGGTGAGGTAAACGCCCGATTCCCGGTGCCGGGTAATCAATTCATCCAGTTCCTCCTCGCTTTTCACCCCTACATTGAAATCCCCATCCGTTGCCAGGATGACCCGGTTATTTCCTCCTTTAATAAAATGATTGCGGGCAACGCTATAAGCCATTCGAATACCGGATTCACCCGGGGTAGAACCACCAGGCGTCAATTCATCAATTGCCTTCAGGATCTTTTCTTTTTCATTGCCCCCCGTCGTATTGAGCATAATCCCGGTGACTCCTCCATATACCACAATGGCAACCGAATCTTTTTCGCGGAGATTATTTACCAGTAACCGGAATGCAGACTTTAACAGGGGCAGGCGGTTCACTACATCCATTGAGCCGGACACATCGATCAGAAATACCAGGTTACTGGGTGCAAGGGAATCCAGGTTTATCTTTTTAGAAAAAAGATTGATATAAAACAATTGATTACCCCGGTTCCAGGGACAATCAGTCAGCAGCGTTTCGGTATGGAAAACTTCCTGCGGCGCCGGTTCCTTATAATTCAGGTTAAAATAATTCAACATTTCCTCAATCCGCACCGCATCCGGGGGCACTATGGTATTCATGTTGATGAACCGCCTGATATTACTGTAGGAAGCCCGGTCTACATTCAATGACATACCGGTGCTGGGGAATTTTTTCGCCGTTACAAAGCGGTTTTCAACTATACTGGCATAGGATTCATCCCCCGCAAACCATTTTCGCTGTTCATCCCGGGCCAGGTCTTTCGTGAGGGAAGCAAGTTTATCCCGGCGGACATTGGTGGTATTTACGGAAAGCAGTTTCAGTTTGACGTTTACATATTGGTCTGCGTTAACGACCATTTTTTCGGTCCTGTATCCATCAAAGGAAAAAGTTAGTGTATCGGTATGCTGGTTGCTGATTATCCCAAAAGTTCCCAGGCCACCCGTGCGATAAACATAACCTGTTCGATTGAGGAGAATTTCGGCATTTTGCAACGGGTTACCCGACTCATCTTTCACCTCCCCCCGGAAATAGTACTGTTGGGTATAGGCAGACGAACTAATCAGGAGCACCAGCAATATGTGGCAAGCGGTCTTCAAATGGATATTTTGACCCTGAAAAATTACAAAAAAAACCCGGGAAAGGGGGCCTATTTACACAAGTTGATAAATCTCGCGAAAATTACGTCCCAGGCCATCATAATCAAGTCCATAACCCACTACGAACTTGTTGGGTATGTCAAACCCAATATAATCCAGCTTTAGTGGATATTCAGTGGCCTCCGATTTGTGCAATAATGTTACAATCTTAAGGGATTTGGGTTGTTGGTGCATGAGTTTGGGCAGGAATCTATGCAGGGTCTTACCCGTATCAACAATATCCTCTACTATAATTACATCTTTACCGAAAATATCATCGTCCAACCCGATCGAGGTTACTACGTTACCCGACGATTTCATCCCTTTATAGGAAGCCAGTTTGATAAAACAGAGCTCGGCCTGGATATCAAGGCTTTTAAAAAGATCCGAAGCAAACATGAAAGAACCGTTCAGGATAGCAATAAACAATGGTCTTTTCCCTGCATAATCGTTATTAATCTCTGCAGCCAGTTCCTTAATCCTCTTTTGAATGGTTGCTTCTTCCAGGTAGGGGCCGAAAGATTTGTCATGCACTTGAATGATGGACATGTAATAATTGCTTAGGTATTACCGTTGACTCAGCCCT
>DASUMO010000363.1:0-6108 GCA_036277695.1 Chitinophagaceae bacterium | reverse complement strand
TTAGAATATGGGAATGCCCGCTGATAAATAGTTGTGGTTGATGCAGCAGTAATTCTTTTCTTGTTTCGGGGTTGTAGCGGGGAGGGGAGCCACCGATATGCCGCATCATTACATTTACTTTTTCACATTCAAACAGGAGTTGCTCAGGGTAAACGGTCCTTATATCATTCGCATCAATATTCCCGTAAACGCCTTTCAGCGGTCTGAAAGCCGCAAGCTGGCTGGCTAATGCAATATTGCCAAAATCACCGGCATGCCAGATCTCATCGCAGCTTTCAAAATGATTGAAAACCTGTTCGTCCAAAAAGCCATGTGTATCGCTGATCAGGCCAATTCTTTTCATACTAGTCTACGAGGTTATCAGCTTTCAGTTTTTCGAGAATGGACAGGGCTCCCGGGGCCTGGTAATCTTCTTTCCGGTAATCTTCCAGGCTAAAATACCTGAGTTCTTCAATTTCGGCAGCAGCCATGGGTTGGACTGTTTTGAACAAACGGAAGCAGTCCTGCTCCATGATTACACCCGCTGTTTCACCAAAAGCGGGAGCAGAGATATGGGCATAAAAGTGAAGATCTTCCGGGTTAATCAGCACATTGAGTTCTTCTGCGATCTCCCGGCATAAGCCTTCTGCAGCAGTTTCTGATTCACTGATCTTGCCACCGGGTAAGTAGAAACACTGCTTGTTGCGGCTATAAGCCATCAGGAGTCTTTTTTCCCGGATCAGGAGAAGTCCCGCCGTGTGCAATACCAGGTTTGCACTGTTGTTGCCAGGTTGCATCGTTTCCATTAAGGCGGGAAGATAGTAAAGCGGGACGGGAAAAAGGAAAGCCGCTTTTACAAGCGGCTTTTCCCGAGGTTCTCAGATCTATCCTATTTCAAAAAGATGTAAGTTTTTGCGGGGCCCATGAAATTCTTATTGGTTGTATGGTTATTGCTGGTAAACTGGCTTGGGTATGACCTGACTTGATTTTTCTTTCAGTGATGCGAGCTGCGATTTCAATTGTACAACCTGCTCTACTAGTTTTTGTAATTGGACGCGGAATTCATCATTTTCTTTAGCCATTTGCTGCATAGCACTTATCCCCAACATGAATAAAGCTTCGTAATCAACGGTTCGGATATCATTCGTTTCACGCCCGAATACAAATAATTTATCGGCATCCCCATGCCAGTCATTACACGTGAAGCTGTTACCTTCAACCGAAATCACGGAAACTAATATTTGGCCCCTGGCAGGATGGATCAATTGAATTTTTTCGCCTGGTTTTATTCCATATGATTTGTGCAGATGAACAGTCAGCACATGATTGGTTGTATCAACTCCTGTTTTGTCAGCAAGTGTATAAATATCCGGTACTACACCGCTTTGCCGGAATACAGCCTGCGGGTAAATTTCCTCGATCTGCTGGGCTATTACTTTTTTGAAAACCGTTTGACCCCAATTCGCTTTATCCTTGTAATGGTAATTCACTACGGAGATCTTTCTCGCCAATTCAAGGTCCTGTTTGGAATCGGAAACGCCAATTATTTCCTTAAGTCTTGCATCGGAAGTAACAACATTCTGGGCCGACACAATTGATCGTCTTCCTACGATATCATTGTCCACCAACAGCCCGGTAGCCCAGCTTCCCGGATTAATCGTAGTAATCACTGCCCCGGTGTAGTCAATGCCAAAATAGTATGCGGAGGCAGAATTCAAAACATTATTGCCGGCAACGTGCAAGGGAGCCAATGGTGAGCCTGTTCCTACACCCAAACGTTGTATATAGGTTTTTGGACCCTCAAAATAACCGGCAAATCCATTGGGTGAAGTTCCAAAAACAGCATGACCGTTTGTACTGTGTGCGTATATGCCATAGGCGGGTCCCGTTGCTTCCACGCCGGCACCCGAACCATTGTTTACTCCCCTTACGCCGCCGGAGGTTCCAGAGGATTCACCGAATACTCCATAACTGCTGCTGCTTATTCCATATACGCCTCTTCCACTTGTACTCTGACCGCGTATACCATTGCTGGTTTCACTTTTGCCAAATACACCAATGCCGCCGGTTGCATTGCCATACACGCCATAGACCTGGGCATTGCCGTAAACGCCTACACCATTCCCAAATCCATGCACGCCATCCCCATTTGTACTAACTCCTATTACGCCTATTCCATTTCCCGGGTTGGGGTTTGAACTGGTGCCCCTGACTCCAACACCCTGTTCCGATGAACCAAGCACCCCGTCACCCATTATACTATTGCCTTTTACACCCGCGCCACCCCCCTGGAGATAGGTACTGGTGCCAATGACGCCGTAGATGCTGGCTTCGCCCTCAATCCCATAATAGTTCCCAAGGGCTCTTATTCCTCCATAGTCTGGTTGACCGATCACATTCAGGCGGTAGCTACTATTGGTGTTTGGCGAATTAATGTTGACATATGTGCCGTTATTCCAAATTAAACTACTGTTTACCCAGTTTGCTCCATTATGACGAATCGTTTGTCCAACTGTTCCTTCGGGCAAAAGAAACTGCGTTGAAATGCTGATCCAATTCACCCCGTCAGAGAATTGAATTGCATTGTGAGAAGTGTTAAAGATTAGCATACCCGGAACGGGTGGAATGGCATCACGTTGCACCAGGTTGAGCCGCGGCAGGATAACAGGCTTCAGGCCGGGGCCCATATCAAGCAGTGAATTACTATTGGGTGTATTGGTCCCAATACCGACTGATTGCGCATTCATTTCCTGGACCAGGAAAATGAAGAAAAAAACAACAAGAGAGATTTTCATAAAACTGTTTTTAAAACTTGATAGCTGAACAGTTCAGGAAAAGATCCATTTGCGATTTCTTTCGGGGACTCCTCGTTTATTCCCTCAATTTGATATTCCCAACATTGTTACCTATTTGCAATGCCATGGCTAACCCCACATTGATTGAATTCTGATAATGAATTCCGCCGTAAAGCCGGGATATGCCCGCTTCCTGGGCAGCAGCAAATAAGCCGTGATAAGTTCTGGCGGGCAAACCGCGGAACTCATAACTGCGATCTGTAACCATTACATGTTCTCCCACTACCCTGGCCGCGGCCTGCAGGGCCGAGCCTGTAACCATGGAGTGAGCAGCAGGATATTCCGGGTGGGGCGGTGTGACAATAAAAGGCAGCCAGGAATTGTTAATGACAGCCCGTATATAACTGACAGGTCTTATGAGATTATTGGCATACTTGGATCTGAAGGTGACAATGACGGCATCCCGTTCGGCAATGCCGGCCTTTGCATATGTTTCTGCAGCCAGGGCCAGGCTGGCACCTGTTTGTTCTAATGCCTGTGTTATAACTGAAAAATCATGTCCCGGGGGAGTAAGGCCAACCCCGTTTCCCTGGTCAACCCAGAAGAGGGCGATTGCTTTTTGTTCGTCTGTAAGCGATTGGGAAACATCATATACCTGTTTCACCATTTTATAAAAATCTGAACTGGGATTTTCAGAATAAGGAATCGTAAAAGGAGGTGAGATCATATTTGTATGCTCCACCATGAAAGTGCGGGCAGCCGATACATAGGGATTTACTCCATTAACAAAGGCCGGTGGTGTAGGTACCCAGGCCCCCGGAAATACCGGCGGAACATATCCTATATTGGACCCATTCATATTATCGGTCAAAAACCAATTATGGATAGCCGTAGCAACCTGGCGGCCAAAGGACTGCGAACGGCTAAAACTGCTTGAATTTCCCGCCGGGTTTAGTTTTTCATTATAAACATTTTCCAGTGAATCGATGCTGGCCATATTGGCCGGGGTCAAACCGGAGTAAAACAAACGGACCATACGCGCCATTACAGCATTGGTACTAACATCCCAATGATAGCCATTATTCTCAGGTTGCGGCATGGTTGGCATCTGGTTTAATTTGGTGGAAAGACTTACCGATTTACTGATACCATGCCGTACCGTCTCGTATAATCCAATTCCGATATAGGCAAAATGGGTACCGTTGAATGCCGAATTGCGTTCGAGTAAAATGCGGAATTGTAAATTGTACCAATCCGTTGCCACTTCACCGCTTGTATGTAGTGCAACAGCCGAGGCAGAGGCAGCTTTTTGTTGTTGTGCAACATCGACTGTTAGATCTTCTTTCCCAGTTTTTTGGCAGCTAATCACAATTGTGAGAAGCGTGGTGATTAAAGCGAGTTGCCAAATGTCCGCGGTCAAATTCTTTTTCATTGATTTCATTTAAAAGTGATTAAGGTCAGGTGTTAATGGTAAGGGGGGATATTAGTTTTCATTTCAATAAATGTGTGGCGCCCAGGACAAGACATCATGTGCTGCAATGTTTACCGGGGCAGGTAGACCGGGCTGGAATAAGAATCCGGCTGCGCATCAAGTGGAGTTTAATGGCCCTGGCTGGGGAGGATAGTATTTGAGGCTGAATGCCGTTGAAATGGACGGTGACTGGTAAAAGGGCAAAGCGAACCGGTAATCGCCAGTGGAATTGCTATTCATTTTCTTGATTTTATCGAATGATTAATGTAGACCCGGGGTTTTTGGAAGGATAAAATGGACGCTATTAATCATTCTCTAAAATTTCGGGTTGCAAGAGCAGCTTTGCTGCATAGTAGCAATCGAAAAAGAGCAGGCCTACCCTATTACTAATGACGAAAATGTTTATTGGATAACCATTTCTTGATATTATTCCAGTTCATGGCGACAATCATAATGATGCAAACGGAAAGAATGCCTGCCAGGAAACCCATCAAATATTCTTTCATTAAACTTATGGAGAATTGGGGCGTGATATTTTACCATTTATCCGGGAGTATGAAATCGGGGTTGAAGTACAACCCTCGTTTAGTAACTATTCAGAAGGAGGCCCGGTTGCTGATCCGGATGACAACCGTAGTCCCCGATGCCTGTCCTCTTTCTTCATTGTCGATAAAAGTCAGAGGTTCCGTTCCAGGTGACTGGTTGAAATCCATCAGGCGCTGGCGCGTGATATGCACGGCTTTCGATAAATGACCTTCGGGAAACTGGGAATAGCTGTCAACAGCATTTTTGCGACCTATCCCATTATCGGTTATTTCACATAAGATCCAATCCTTTTCGGTAATCAAGCGCAGGCTGATCTTTTTATCGCCCTGTTTGCGGCTCAATCCATGCCAGAGGGCGTTTTCAACAAATGGTTGCAATATCAGGGGAGGTACCCTGGTTTGATCAGGCTGCACCATCGCATCCATGCTGACTACATAATCCACTTCCATATTCATGCGTAGTTTTTCCAGGTCTACATATAATTGAAGCGAGTATAATTCCTTACTCAACGGTATCAAATCTTTTTCGGCGTTTTCCAGCACCTGCCTTAGCAATTTTGCAAACTTGCTGATATAGCCACTGGCTTCCTTCGGCCGATCGTTTATAATAAGCGACTGGATGGAGTTTAAAGCATTGTATATAAAATGCGGATTCATTTGGGCTTTCAGTGCATTCATTTCCAGTTCATGAATCTGGGTTTCCATCGCTGTTTTCCTGCGCCATTGATTGATCCGCGAACGATAGATCGTGATCAGTAAGCTACTCGCCAGCACAAGTATGAGTATCCTGAACCACCAGGTTTCCCAAAATGGTTTTTCGATCCGGAATGAAAATTCTGCCGGTTCTCCCCAACCTGATCCTCTCAATCTGGCTCTTACCCGGAAATGATATGTTCCGGGGGAAAGCTGGTAAAATGAAACAGTATTATTTGTGATGGGGTGACTCCATTGCTCATCGATCGGTTCCAACTGGTATTGAAATTCAGTGACGGCATCCCGGGCAAACTGGATTGCATTAAAGGAAACGCTAAAGCTGTTCTGGGAATATTTTAAAACCGGGAAAACAGGGAATTGCCGGTAGCCGGAAATTGAATCGGCGATTACCGACCAGTCAGTTGATTTGTTGTACAATTGTATTTCCTCAATCACAATTTCAGGAATTACTTGCGCCGCGATGTTTTTTTTACCCTGCCATAACAGGACCCGGTCAAAACTGTTCACCCACATATTTCCATCAGGGGTGATGGCGAATCTCGCAAATAGCAGGTCTGCATTTTTCAAATCATCCCCGGGTTCAATTTTTTCTGTCAACCAGTTT
>DASUMO010000362.1:0-6377 GCA_036277695.1 Chitinophagaceae bacterium | reverse complement strand
GTACAATAACAAAGCCGGGCTTTTCGTGATCCCCCTGCCCTATGTAAAAGATGGATGGGAGATCTTTATGGATAATAAAAAAATTGATAAGGTGTACAGGGCCAACCATGCCATGCAGGCCGTCCAGGTTCCTGCAGGTTCACACAAGCTGTTAGCGAGATTCAATGAGAGACCATATCAATCGGGATTTCGTGTCTCTGCCATCAGCACCCTCCTGCTTTACCTGCTGATCGGCTTTTTATGGTGGAGGGAGAGAAAAAGAACGAAGAAGGGACACGGGGTTCACAAAGAAGAAATGAAGGACGCAAGATAGATCTCCGAAAAGTTGTCCTACTCCGCATCTCCTTCTCTTGGTTTTATTTTTTGGGACGGAAAGCCCGCAGAGGAGGCGCAAAAGGCGCAAAGTTTTTTTAGTAACACGAAGTACACAATGCACTTTCAAAAATCTTATCGTTCTTAGTGGGCCATGGTGGATATAGACGAGCCTGCTCTGCGTCTCACCGTCTCCGCGGTTTTATTTTTTAGGACGCAAAGTTTGCAGAGAAGGCGCAAAGGCGCAAAGTATTTTTTAGTAACACAAAGTGCACGATGTGTACACGACGTACACGATGCTTTCTCAAAAATCTTAGTGTTCTTCGTGGTTCATAGTGATCTTCGTGTAACTCCTATTTCTTCCCCAAACAAAAAAGCATTCATGATTCACTATTGACTATTCATTGAAAAATCAAAATGCAAAAGGCTAAAGTCAAAAAGCCAAAAGCTAGCAGCCAGCCCCCTATTCATCATTCACCATTCACTATTCACCATTCACGATCTCAGACCCGGTCCTAATTAAACCTGATCACCCTACCCGGCCCGCCACCATTACGCTGCATTTCCTGCATCATCTTTTCCCTCTCCTGCCTGAACTCTGCCTGCGTATAGCGTTTCTTCCCGCTGGGTTCCTTAATTGCGGCCATATCTGCCTTCGGTTCGATGGTCAGGGCTTTAAAGGTTTGTCGTCCATTGGCGATATCCATTTCCAGGATCAGCCCCGGTAATTGTCCCTGGAATTCAGAAGGACCTGCTGAAACGGGAATATCGCTGGCAAACCAGGCAATAATGTTAGCCGTATCACTTACTTCTTTTCTCTCCATCTTTCCATTGTCCATGGTCATTTGCATGCGTTGGGAGATCTGCGTGGCCGTAGCCTTCATGCAGGTATGATTGAGGATGGTCTTTGTTTCACCCGTCATCTTCCATTTCAGCGGACGGATGCTATCGTCAATAATGAATTTGCGGTCCATAATATCGCGCTGTTCTACCCTTTTCCCGGTTTCAAAATTATTATAGATCACATCATTGGCGCCGCCGGCTACCATGCGGATCTGCATACCCCCGCCTTCACCACTAAAAGTTTCTTCTTCGTTGTCGGGATCGGCCTGTTTCCAGAGGGATTGGTTATTGCCAAAACTCAGTTCAAATTTATCGGTCCGGCTACGGGGAATCATGCGGTGCATTTCCTCATTCATACCGGCAAAGCTGACCTGCATCTGCACGGTCCGCTCATAAATAACTTTTCCTTCTTTTTGCTGGGCCCGGGTAGCAGTCAGCGCAAACAGGCCAAGTCCAAGGGTGAATATCCTTTTCATTATTTCGATTTTGATCCAAAGCTAAAATAGGGGGCATCCAAAAGAAGTTAAATCACCTTTCATTAAGGTTAATAAAGGTTAACGGGCGGACAAAAGCCGCCAAAGCTTTTCTACTTTTGAGTTGTCATGTCTAAGGGCTCCCATAAAGGTTTAATGCGCGGCTGGCCCCGGGCTTCGGTCATGCTGATGCTGCTGGCCATTCTCGGCATAACGGGCTTCCAGGTTTACTGGATGAAAAATAATTATGACCGTGAAAAGCAAAACCTGGACATTAAGACCCAGGCCGCATTCCGGCAAACCATCCTGGCTTTACAATCCTCCAAACTGAAACTGGATAAGTTAACCCTTAGAATGGATTCAAGCTTTGTTCCCACTACAATGGGAAAGGGAAAAAAACTTGCCCGCAAATCCTTTAACCGCCCCCTGGATTCGAAGGAGCCGGCTATTTCTGTGTTGAACCTGGTGGAGAAACGCCTGCGGGATTCCCTGCGTATTGACAGGGAAGGCAATAAAACCATGGTCATTACCCTTAAAAATGATTCCCTCCGGAAAATAGTATTGGATTCATTAACTAAGCTGAAAGGCACCCTGCATAGTTTCAGTATTGTTCATTCCGGTGATTCGCTGCTTCCTCCTCCCGGGATGATTAGAGAAGTGCATGTTGACAATAGCAGCGGCAAGGTGGAAGACAGGGTGATTACTGTCGATACCCGGAAAAAAGCGGATACCCTGACCCTGGAAAAGCGTCAAGGAATGTTTATTGAAAGTCGGCTGCCGGCTTCGCCCTCATTTCCGGCCGCTCATGTGGTGCCTGGCGAAGATGAAATGCTGCCGGAAAGAAATGCGGTGGTCAGGTTTTTGTATGATGTGGATGCTGTTTCCATCAAAGACTCTGTAACAGTAAAAGAAATCACAGCGGCTTATTCCAAAAGATTGAAGGATGACAAGATCCCGGTGAGTTTCCGCGTAAACAGGGTGGATAGTAATGCAACGGTGCCGGCCGGCGCCGTCACGATCGGGTTTACACATCCCACCAGCTTCGAGCTTTCCTTACAAAGCACATTCGGGTATATGTTCAGTAAACTGAAACTACCCCTCTTATTTTCATTATTACTGGTTGGCATTACCATCGCTTCTTTTGTATTGCTCTACCGGAACATGTTGAGGCAGCAGAGGCTGGCCGAACTGAAAAATGAATTTATCAGCAATATCACCCATGAATTAAAAACCCCGATTGCCACTGTTGGCGTAGCGATTGAGGCGCTGAAAAACTTCAATGCTATCGACGACCCCCTACGTACCCAGGAATACCTCAGCATTTCACAAAATGAATTGCAGCGGCTCAACCTGCTGGTGGATAAAGTGCTTAAACTATCCATGTTCGAGAAAAAAGAGATCGAACTGAAATATGAAACGTTTAACCTGAAAGAGCTGGTGGATGAGGTGGTTGCTTCCATGCGTTTGCAGGTTGAAAAATACAGGGCGACTGTGAGTGTGCATACGGAAGGCCAAACAACACTCAGGGCCGACCGGCTTCACCTGCTCAGCGTTGTATTTAATTTACTGGATAATGCCCTGAAATATTCCCGCGAAGAGCCGGTGATCAGCATCAACCTGAAGGAAGAAGAAGATAATATTTTCTTGCGCATTGCCGATAACGGGATAGGGATCGCTCCTGAATACAGGGACAAGGTTTTTGATAAATTCTTCCGCGTTCCCCATGGTGACACCCATAATGCTAAAGGATATGGCCTTGGACTGAGTTATGTAGCGCATGTGGTACGCCGGCATAAAGGCAATATTACCGTGGACAGCCAGCCAGGCCAGGGTACAGCTTTTGAAATCCGTTTACCAAAACAATAGGACTTCCTATTTTTACCAGCATGAATAAAACGAAAGTACTATACGTGGAGGATGAACTATTTCTCGGCAAGATCGTCCGGGAAAGCCTGGAGAGCCGTGGCTTTGAGGTGATCATGGAAAGCGATGGAGCCAAAGTGCTGGACCTGTTCAAAAAATCGAAGCCGGATATTTGCGTACTGGATATCATGCTGCCCAATAAGGATGGGTTTGCGATCGCCGATGAAATCAGGGATATTGATGAAGAAGTACCTATCATATTCCTGACCGCAAAAACCCAGACCGAAGACGTGGTAAAAGGATTCACGATCGGGGGTAATGATTATATACGGAAGCCCTTCAGCATGGAAGAACTGATTGTGCGCATCCAGCATCTTTTACGCAATAAAATCAGCGGACCGGAAAAACCGGTAGGTGACAGTGTGGATATCGGCAACTATCATTTTCATCTCAACCGGCAGTTGTTGAGTACGGGTAAAGAAGAAAGAAAACTTTCCTACCGTGAAAGCGAACTGCTGAAGATCCTTTATGAAAACCGAGATAAGATCATTGACCGCAAGGATATCCTGAACCTGCTCTGGGGCAATGATTCCTTTTTTAACAGCCGCAACCTGGATGTTTATATTACCAAGCTCAGGAGCTACCTGCGCGAAGATCCCAGGCTGGAGATCATTACGATCAAAGGGATCGGCTACCGGTTTGTAATAGCCTGATCTGCGCTAATTGATTTTTTCAATCTTTCTCAGGAATACCCTGTTATCTACCTGGATCCTTAACAGGTAGATGCCCTGTGCGTAGGAATCCAGGCGAAGCGTATGGGAATAAACTGCAGTCCCAGGCATTTTCCCGGTACGATAAATCTGTTGTCCCGCCATATTCAGCAGCTCCAATTGAATCGATTTACCCTCTAGTCCATAAGCCCGCAAGAGAAAGGGACCGTTTGATGGATTTGGGGAAATTGATATTCCATAGGGGTTGGTATAAGTGAAGTTCGACGGCAGGCAAATGGCTGCATTGCCCGATATGGGTCCGGGTGTCGGGGGAACAGGGATGATTGTTATGGCAAGGGAGGTTGAATTACTATTACAGGATCCGATAGCGGAAACGGTAATGGTGCCGCTGCTGTTACCCGTAGTTACCCGAATCGAGTTATTGGTAGATTGGCCGGACCAGCCCCCGGGTAAATTCCAGCTATAAGATAAGGCGCCTGCGATGGGAGGCAGGTAATAATGTTGAGTAGAGCCGCCACATACCAGCCGGCTTCCCCGGATGCTGTCGGAAGGAGAAAGAATGGGCGCCGACGGGCAATTCTCTTTCCACTTCGCAATTTTTCTCGCTTCAATGTTTCCATCAACATAACGGAACCAACCACCGACATACAATACGCTGTCGGTGGCGGACAAAGCGGTCACCCAGTAATTGGCACCTCGTCCCAGGCCTGACCAGGAGCTGCCATCCCATTTTGCAATATTGGCGGTATTCACTACGCCGGCATGGTAGAAAAAGCCGCCTGCATACAGGGCACCCCGGTAAACGCTTAGGGTGTTTACAGAAGAGGCCCAGATCTCATCAGTATAATAGTTGATGCCTGTGCCTACAGTCGACCAGCGGGTACCATTCCATCGGGCGATCTGGCTGGTTGATAGGGTATCGATTGAAAAGAAATGTCCGCCGGCATATAGTTCCCCATTATACGAGGCCAGGGCGGCCACCGGCCCGTCAAAAGCGTTGCTGATCGTGGACCAGCTTGTTCCATTCCATTTGGCCAGCACATTTTGCCTGGACCTTCCTCCTCCCTCGATCAGGTAGCCGGCAATGTATAATTCACCATCATGAACGATCATGCAGTTAACATAGTTGATGATCCCATCCGGGCCATTTCCAACTTGTGACCATTGGCTGCCGTTCCATTTGGCCAGGCAGGTACCAAATACCGAGTCCTGTGCAGGAAAAAGTGTAGGAAAATAAGCGGCCGCGTAAAGCTCGCCGTTGTAAACTGTAAGCTGTCTCACAGAAAAAACAGGAATACTTCCCACCCTCACCCACTGGCTGCCATTCCATTTGGCGATCGAGGAGCTGGAATCGGTGAGGGGGTTAAGTGTGAAATAACCCCCGGCATACAGGTCACCATTATAGCTTGCCAGGCATTGCACGTTTTCAAGCGACCCAGTACCCAGGCCATTGCCCAGGGCCGACCAGTTACTGCCATTCCAACGTGCAACATTATTGGCAGGTACCCCGCTGGCATTGTAAAAAAAGCCTCCGGCATATAACTGGTCCTGGTGTTGTGCCAGGGTAGCAACATAACCAGTAGGATAAGAAATACCTGAGTCGAGTGTGGACCAGGTCTGCGCCTGCAAACCGGCAGCCTGGCTGGCCGAGACTGAAATTATCAGGAGTAAATATTTATTCATAGCAAGGTTTTTACTGGTCGAATTGCCTGGTCTTCTACAATGATCTGATGATAAAGTGAAGGCTATGATAAACTTAAAGGGAAGCGTTGCGGCCGGCAACGGTGTTTTTACAAGTGCAGGTAACCGATTGGTAACTGATGGGGGATAGGTGAACGAATGGCATTATCATGAGTCTTGGTTCAATCAAAACCCATTAGACAATTGTTCAATGATAGGATTACTCTTCCCAAAATGCTGCTTATCTTTCTTTTTTGTAGATTTGTCAGCATCGATCCCACCTTTTCAAACCACAGTTATTCCGCCCCCTTCTTCAGTTATCTAAAAACGCTAATCAGTTAACAAGCGCTTAATATCACTTGTGAAAACAGCGTTGCCGGCCACCTTGCTTCTTGTTAAGTTTATCATAGCCTCTCTCTTTATCATCAGATCATTGTAGAAGACCAGGCAATTTGACCCGCAAAAACCTTTCTAT